>JAIERC010000184.1 GCA_019747165.1 Sphingomonas sp.
TGCCCGCCCCCGGCCCGCTCGTCAGCGGCCAGCTCCAGCGGCGGGTGACGAGTTCTGCCGCCTGCGCCGTGCCGGGCGCATCGCTGGCGGCAGCACGGATGATGACGGTGGGATCGGTGATCCGGATGCTGTCGAGCGGTGCCATATTAGGCGCCCCCTCTGGAAAGAGCAGCGGAATCTTGATCTGCGACCAGTCCTCACGAATCTGGCCGAGCGATATGCGGCGAGCGGCTTCATTGCACATCGCGCGAGGCTAGGATTTAGCGAACGCCAAATCCAGCGCCCCCTCGCGCGATCGACCGGCGCCACCCAAGCGACGTCCGACGATGCGGCCCTTCGACTGCCTGCAAGGCAGGCGCTCAGGACATGCTTTGCCGCCGCGGACTTCGTGCATTCAGTAAGCTGGCGCTTTAATTCTATTCTGCAGCCGCTGCTCGATGCGGTGTTAGCGGCATCGAACGAACGAGCTACGGCAAAACGGCCGATGTTTACGCAGCGGAGAGATCGACCTTATGTTTAGTGTACGGCCGTCGCTATATCAAATAATACTGATCAACGCCTACACATCAACAGACCAGCTGCGTAATCGGTGTTGAGAACCTCAGATTTTGACATCATAATACCGGTATCAATATTGAAAAACGACAGACCTTGGCTAGACAATTCGTCCAAGAAATCGCTGGGCGACCCGCCATTACTCGTGATTTGACCTGGCGACCATTCCATAATTATCTTGAGTTGAGGATTTGTCTCAATTGTCTTTCGAGCCCCGCGTAACGCATCCGGCTCTGCGCCCTCCACATCAATTTTCATGAAATCTAGCTTCCCCTTCAATTGGGGAAGGAGATCGTCGATACGAAGGCCTGCACAGGTAAACGCTTGCGCTGGCGGTTCCCCGTGCCATTCGGTGAGCGCCTTGTCCGCAAAGGCCACACTGGTGTTCCCGGACCTGCCGACGCGGCGATGCAGAACGAGTTCTTCGCCAGTGGAGTTTGCTGCCGCGTGAATAGCCGATCCCGCATGCTGTAGGCCGTTAATCATGATGTTATCGCGACATAATTCATACACGTGCCGATCGGGCTCGATTCCAAAAACCTTGCCGTTGGACGCTAAACGAGAAAGAAGGCACGTGAAAAAACCAAAATTTGAACCAACATCAAGACAATGATTGTCTCTCGTTACATTTTTCAAAAAATAATCTGTCAACGATAGTTCATAAACGCCAGTAATGATGAACCATGGGCTGATGAGCAGGTCATTTGCCTCAACGAGATAAGCGAAATTCATTCCACCCGTAACGACTTTATTTAAAACGCGATTGTTACCCATATATGTTGCGCGACCGCCGTGCGAAAGTGCCTCCAACCGAGATAGTCTGGATTCAATGTCCTGCGGCAATTCATAGCGATATCTGTTCTTCCAGAGCTCAACAGTTCGCTTTATGGTTGTTATCATGGTCCCTCACAACAAATTGATAGTATATAAAGTCGTTATAGTGCCGCAACATTCAAGCGTAATTGCCGTTTATTTACGTGACATATTTGCTTAGCCAAAGATATTTGGCCGCACAAGATGGACCCCGTCCAGACATTAATCGGAGATGATATTTTTTTGCAGTCGAGGCTAATATCCGGCCCGCGCTAAGCATGCGGGTCGTCGTACGATGGCTTTTTAATAAACTGTCATCGCAATTCCGCAAGGGCGGGGAAAGACAGAAGCGGGCAAATGATGGAACAATCCCAACCTCTCGCCACTCGGCGCCCGCATCCTTTATCCTCCGCAGCAACGCCTGCTTGCTCGCCGTGCGGCGGGCACCGCTGTTGCGAGGAAGACCGGCGATCCTGCTTGCAGCGCGGACGCACTCGACATGGCCGCCTTTATCGTGGGCAGCAAGGTGATCCGCCCGGCGACGGGCTATCTCGGCCCGAACGGCATGGTCCGCGGCCGCCCGCCGGTGCGCGGGGTGGCAAAGCAGCAGGTGACGCTGCGGATTGATCCTGATGTGATCGCGAAGTTTCGCGAGGACGGGCCGGGCTGGCAGGCGCGGATGAATGAGGCGCTGCGGAAGGCGGTGGGGTTGTGACCGCGCGGCCAAGGATTTAGCGCTGCTAAATCCGCGCGCTCAAGCGCGGTCCGACCGGCGTCGCCCAAGCGACGACCGACGCGTTCCGGGTGAAGGATGCCCCGCATCCTTTAGGTCATGCCGGGGGCATGGCCGACCCGCAACGGGCTTTGCCGCGGCGTGGTGACCGTGCTCCTTCCCCGGTTGAAAATTCGCGCATTTCCTGACACCTTCACGCGCATGACGCTCCCCGGCCATCCCCGTATCGCGATCGACCCTGCCGTGTGCGGCGGGCGTCCGATTGTCGCGGGCACGCGGATGCGCGTGAGCGATGTGTTGGAAATGCTGGCAGGCGGCGCGACCCCAGCCGAAATCGCCGCCGATTTCCCCTATGTCGGTGAAGCGGATGTGCGCGCGGTGCTGGCCTATGCGGCGGGCCTCGCCGATCACCCGGTCGTCATCGCCGCTGAATGAAGTTCCTGATCGACGCGCAATTGCCGCCCGCCGGTACGTGGCGTGGCGAAACAGCAAGTGACGCTGCGCATCGACCCCAACGTGATCGCCAAATTCCGCGAGGGCGGCCCGGGTTGGCAAGCGCGGAAAAGCGAAGAAATCGAAAATACCGTGGAGTTATGAAAGTGTATTTAGCGAACTACCATCGTAAGTTCAAATAATACGAATGAAGGTGCTTGAATGAAAGGGGAGCATCTGCTTGCAGATGCTCCCCTAAAGTCACTCTGGATATCGCTTATTGTTTAGGACCTCCGACACTCGGCCCTGATTGATGTCAAGCGCTGCGGCGATTTGATGCTGAAACAATTCGGTGTTTTGCGCGAGATACCTAATTTTCGCAGCGATGTCCGGGGTTAAAGTCTTTCGGCGACGCCTAGCCATCTCACGCCTCCTCGGAAGAAACTTCAAGATGGTCAGTAACACCGGTCTTCCGCCGCACATAATCTAAGATGTTTTGAACGTTCGAACGGCCAGCTCCAGCGATAGACACTCGCTTGCGCCCAGCTTGATCGACCACATCAGCACCGGTGAATTTGTCGATTTCAGCCTGACCCAGCATCGGAATCCAGTCAGAATTGTACCGGCTCCAGTCTAGGCGACCAGCCGCTCTCGCAAACTCTTCCATCTGATCGCTTTCAAGATTAAGTCGGTGTGCTAGATCGTTATAAAACACACCGAGCGCCTGCCAGCCGGGTGATGTCAGGTGAAGACTATCGCGATCAGCGAACGCTGATCCCATTTCATCGGCGAACGCTGCCAAGAACCCTTCGATTTTTTCCATTTCAACTGCAAAAGTCTCTCGCGTCAAATTTGGATTTTCGGTCGTTGCCATATTAGACTCTTGGAATGCTCGACCTTCTAGTGCGCCTCGTACAAATCTTACGAGCACGGTTTGAACAACTAGCTCGGTGCTCTTTTTACCTAGGCTAGCGGCTCGTTCGGCAACGCCACCATTTTCAGAGATTACGGCTGCTTCGCCTATGCGGCTAGCAAACGTAATATAAAGGTCGCTAGTATCTAAAGCCACGGCGTGGCTCTTCGATACAGGCTGCACCTTAAAATTCATATCATGAAAGAGTTGACCTAGTTCTTTATAACTTAAAGGTTTCTGACCGGGCTTCGGTGCAAATATCGTCACCGGAAAAACCATGTTGTCGAGTATTTCCGTCCGGCCTTCGTCCAACAAATCCAACGCAGCGGTTACACGACCCAAGCCATCTAGCATTACTCGAGCAGTTGATGGAGAGAGGTCAATCTTGAGCGTGCCTACACCAGAGTCACTACTCTGTTCAAAATCGAGTGGCCGAATGAAGCCAATCGAAATGGCTGGGAATGCGCCAATTGTTATGGCGTCTGGCGCAAAGCGGTCTTCCATGTAGCCAGTTAGGCTGTCTCGCCTATTCTTTGCAGTCTTGCGCTGCAGGAATTCGTAGATTTCTCGAACCTCGGGGAGGAGTTGTTTCCAGTTTTTGCTTCGGGGGTCGTGACCCAAAAGCGCGACGATCGACTGTGCAGTCGCTTGGGTCGCATACGAAGCAAGCCGGTCGCCAAAATATCCTTGGATAGCCGGGACTGGAAGCTTGAGTTCGATGGTACTGAGTGCCATATCAAAGGTCCTTCTAAGCAGAGGGTGTTACGCCGGCGGGAGTTCCAGTCCCGTCGGCGTTTTTGATATGCGCCTTTCCCCGCAGTCACACAACCTTTCCCCGCACAAAAACTTACGGGGAAACAAAAAAGATATGCGGGGAACGGCTAAACTGTAGAAATATCGTAATGATTTGCCGCTGCAGATATTTTTGTCGTCGTGCCTTCCAGCTTTTCCCCGCGTCACAACACGTTCCGGTTTCGCTTTTGACGGGCTGATCCGTAATTCCGGGGACACAATACTCATCTCACCCCTCGCTCACTGCACCTCAATCACCACTCGCCCCCCGCGTCCTCAATCGCCTTCAGCAACGCCTGCTTGCTCTCAGTCCGGCGGTTGCCGCTGTTGCGGGGAAGATCGGTGATGCCGGTTGCCGTGCGGCGGCGCTCGATATCGGCGGCGAGGGCGGCGAGCGTTGTGCGCCTAGACGTCTTGCCATCCATAGTCACCGCCGGTCTCCTCGCGAATGCGCCGATCAAGATAGGCGCGGTCGGCGTCGCTGTGAAGCGACAGCAGGCGCTGGGCCTGTTCGCGCATTTCAGGGGCGCTGCCGCTGGCGAACTGGCCCATCCGGTCAGCGATGATATCCTCCACCGAAAGGATCGCGGCCTCGCCCTCTGGGCCGACATCGACCAGCAGCACGCGGTCCCGATCCGCCAAGCCATCGAGCAAGGTTGCCGAGACGATCTCGAAACCCAAGGCAAGCTGAGGGTGAATCCAGCCGCGCGTTGCCTTGCCGGGGCCGGATGGTTTGACGAAGCCGAGATTGCGCAAAATCTCTTCGAATTCTGCCTGGCGCGCGGTGGATAGATCGAAATCGCCCGTGCTGATCGCGCTCCCGGAATAAAGCTCAACCGCGCCGCCGCCGACCAGGATGGGGCGGGGCAATCCCCGCGCGACCATCGCCTCGCTCGCCTGGGCGAGGAGCCGGAGTGCGGCTTCGAATTCGGGGCGGTAGCTCATTGGCGGCGCATTTCGTGCCGCCGGAGCCTGATCCCGTGTTCTCGCGAGGGCGGGAATACGGCCTGGGCTCCTGCCTTCGCAGGAGCACTTGGGCGGCGATGGCTCATCCGGTGGCGGCTTTGTCGGGGCGCTTGGCCAGCAGGGGCCGGAGATAATGGCCGGTGAAGCTGCCCTTCACCGCCGCCACCTTTTCCGGTGTCCCCTCCGCTACAATCTCCCCGCCCTTCACGCCGCCCTCTGGCCCCAGATCGAGCACCCAGTCGGCGGTCTTGATGACGTCCAAATTGTGCTCAATGACGACGACCGTATTGCCCTGTTCGACCAGCGCGTGGAGCACTTCCAGCAGCTTGCGGACATCCTCGAAATGCAGCCCCGTGGTCGGTTCGTCGAGGATGTAGAGCGTGTTGCCGGTTGCGCGGCGGCTGAGTTCCTTGGCGAGCTTGACGCGCTGCGCCTCGCCGCCGCTCAGCGTCGTCGCTTGCTGGCCGACCTTGACATAGCCGAGGCCGACTTCCTGCAGCATCGCCATCTTGTCGCGGATCGGGGGGACGGCCTTGAAGAATTCGACCGCGTCCTCGACCGTCATGTTGAGCACATCGGCGATGGAGAGGCCCTTGAACTTCACCTCAAGCGTCTCGCGATTGTAGCGCGCGCCGTGGCAGACGTCGCAGGTGACATAGACGTCGGGCAGGAAGTGCATTTCGATCTTGAGCAGGCCGTCGCCCTGGCACGCTTCACACCGGCCGCCCTTGACGTTGAAGCTGAAGCGGCCGGGCTTGTAGCCGCGTGCCTGGCTTTCGGGGAGGCCCGCGAACCAATCGCGGATCTGGGTGAACGCGCCGGTATAGGTGGCGGGGTTGCTGCGCGGGGTGCGGCCGATCGGCGATTGATCGATGTCGATCACCTTGTCGAGATATTGCAGGCCGGTGACCTTGTCATGCTTGCCGGCCAGCATCCGCGCGCCGTTGAGCGCGCGGGCCGAGGCGGCGTAGAGCGTGTCGATCGTGAAGCTCGACTTGCCCGATCCTGATACCCCCGTGACGCAGGTGAAGGTGCCGAGCGGGATGCTGGCGGTGACGCCGCGCAGATTATTGGCGGTGGCGTTGTGGACGGTGAGCTTCTTGCCATTGCCCTTGCGCCGGGTGGCTGGGACGGCGACTTGGCGGCGGCCCGAGAGATAATCGGCGGTGATGCTGTTGGTGTTGGCGAGGACTTGCTCAAAGGTGCCCTGCGCGACGACTGCGCCGCCATGGACGCCAGCGCCAGGGCCCATATCGATGACATAATCGGCAGTGCGGATCGCGTCTTCGTCATGTTCGACGACAAGGACGGTGTTGCCGAGATCGCGGAGTCGCCGCAGCGTTTTCAGCAACATGTCGTTATCGCGCTGGTGCAGGCCGATGCTGGGTTCGTCGAGCACATAAAGCACGCCGCTGAGGCCGCTGCCGATCTGGCTGGCGAGGCGGATGCGCTGGCTCTCGCCGCCGCTGAGCGTGCCGCTGGTGCGGTCTAGGTTGAGATAATCGAGCCCGACATTGTTGAGGAAGCCGAGCCGTTCGAGGATTTCCTTGAGGATGCGTTCGGCGATTTCCTTCTGCTGGCCGGTGAGCGCGTCCGGGATCGCCTCAAACCAGGCGAGCGCATCAACCACCGAGAGGCGGGTGACGCTGGAGATATCGCGCATGCCGATCTTCACCGCGAGCGCCTCCGGCTTCAGGCGCGCGCCGCCGCAGGTCTCGCACGGGGCGCTGCTTTGATATTTGCTCAGCTCCTCGCGCATCCACGCGCTTTCGGTGGACAGGAGCCGCCGGTTGAGGTTGCCGATCACGCCCTCGAACGGCTTCTTCACGTCGTAGGATTTTTTGCCGTCGATGAAGGTCAAGGTGACGGGCTTGCCGCCGGTGCCGTGGAGGATGATGAGTTTGACTTCGCCGGACAGCTCTTCCCAGGGCGTATCGAGCGAAAAGCCGAATTCGCGCGCCAGGCTGCCCAGCACCTGCATGTAATAGGGGCTGGGCGGCTGTGACTTGGCCCAGGGCACGACCGCGCCCTTTTTGATGCTGAGCGCGTGGTTGGGGACGACGAGGTCTTCGTCGAACAGCAGTTTTTCGCCCAGCCCATCGCAGGCCGGGCACGCGCCTTGCGGGGCGTTGAAGGAGAAGAGCCGCGGTTCGATTTCGGCGATGGTGAAGCCCGAGACGGGGCAGGCGAATTTTTCACTGAAGACGATGCGGTTGGGCGGGATACCCGCGCCTTTCATTTTCTGGTCGTGGGCACCCGCGTCGCTGGCCTCGCCTTCGCGGCCCGGCACGACGCCATCCACCAAATCCACATAGGCCAGCCCTTCGGCGAGCTTCAGCGCGGTTTCGAAACTTTCGGCAAGGCGCGTGCTCAGATCAGGCCCGACCACCAGCCGGTCAACCACCACTTCAATGTCGTGCTTGTACTTTTTGTCGATCGCCGGGGCCTCATCGACCTCATGGATTTCGCCATCGATGCGGACGCGCGTGAAGCCTGCTTTCTGCCATTCGAGCAGTTCCTTTTTATATTCGCCTTTGCGGCCGCGCACGACCGGGGCGAGCAGATAGAGCCGCGTGCCCTCTGGCAGCGCCATGACGCGATCGACCATCTGGCTGACGGTCTGCGCGGCAATGGGCAGGCCCGTCGCGGGGCTGTAAGGGATGCCGACACGCGCCCAGAGCAGGCGCATATAATCATAGATTTCAGTGACGGTGGCGACGGTGGAGCGCGGATTGCGGCTGGTCGTTTTCTGCTCGATGCTGATCGCGGGGCTGAGCCCTTCGATATGATCGACATCGGGCTTCTGCATCATCTCCAGAAACTGGCGCGCATAGGCGGAGAGCGACTCCACATAGCGCCGCTGCCCCTCGGCATAGATGG
>JAIERC010000356.1 GCA_019747165.1 Sphingomonas sp.
AAAGCGTCATGGCAGGTCCGAATGGTGACTAGAGCCGCGCGCCTTAGCCGATGCGGTCGCCCCCGCAAAGAGTGGCATCGCTCGGGCCTTTTGCTTAGGGTCCTCCAACATCGTTTCCAGGAGCTTCCCATGCGCCAATTTCATGCCGCCCTTTTGGTCACCGCCCTGCTGGCCGCAACCCCCGGTCGGGCTGCCCCAGCCGCACGGCAAGGTCCAGTCTGGAAGGCCGCAGCGGCGGCGCGCGCTGATCAGCTCGCTATGCTCGAAAAGCTGGTCAACATCGATTCCGGCACTGGCGACAAGGTCAGCGGGCAAAAGGCATCCGAATTTGTCGCCGATCAATTGCGCGCGCTGGGCATGACGGTTGAACTCGTGCCTGCCGAACTTCCCACCCTGCCCGACAATGTCGTCGGCACGCTGAAAGGCACCGGCAAGGGCCGCATCTTGATGATCGCGCATACCGATACGGTGTTCGGTCCTGGCACCGTGGCCAAGCGGCCCTTCCGCACCGATGCCACGCGCGCCTATGGCCCCGGTGTGTCGGACGAAAAGGGCGGCGTGATCGAGGGGATCTTCGCGATCCGGCTGCTGAGTGAGCTGAAATTCAGCGACTTCGCCCAGATCACTTTCCTGATCGAAACCTCGGAGGAAGGCGGGTCGCAGGGCACGCGCGGGTTGATTTCCCGCTTGCTCGACAATGCCGATGCCGAGCTGAACCTGGAACCCGGAGATTCGCCAGACCGGCTCACCGTGTGGCGCAAGGGCAGCAATGCCTTCACTATTTCGGTCAAGGGACGGCCCGCCCATGCCGGCGTCGCCCCGCAAGACGGGCGCAATGCCGCACTTGAGCTTATCCATCAGATCCAGCTCGCGGATTCGCTCCCCAAGACCGGCGACGGCATCACCGCCAATCTAACGCTGATGAAAGCCGGTTCGCGCTACAACATTATCCCCGAAGACGCAGAGGCGACCTTCAACGTACGCATCCGCACCAAGGCGCAGGGTGACGATGTCGACGCCCTGCTCCGTCGCAACGCGCAGACCATCGCCATTCCCGATACCAGTGTGTCCGTCACCCGCCGGGTCAGCTTTCCGCCGCTGCCCGACAATAGCGCCACCGACAATCTCGCCGATCGCGCCGAGCGCATATACGGGGCGGCGGGTTTGACGATCACCCGCGGCGGCAACGGCGGTGCGTCAGAATCCGCGCTCGCCCATGAAGCAGGGGTCGCCGCGCTGGACGGGCTCGGCCCGGTCGGTGGCGGGTTTCATTCCGAACTGGAATTTCTGGAACTCAGCTCGCTCACCCCGCGCCTCTATCTGCTCACCAGCCTGATCATGGATCTGGGCCGCAACCCACCGGCACGCGCGCAATAGGCTAAACCAACCCGCCCACCACCTTTGCCGTCGTGCCAGGGAACAAGGCTGGCATTAGCCGCGCAGGATCGAGCCCGAAATGGCCCGCCACTGCGCCGCCGATCAGCGCGTCGAGCGCCATGGTCGGTTTCAGGTCACGCCCTTCATAAAGCGCTGCCGGTGCCAGCCCGGGCCAATCGGCAAGCACCCGCCCCCCCTTGACCGCGCCACCCAGCAGCATGGCAGAAGAGGCCGTGCCATGATCGGTGCCGCCCGTGCCATTAATGGCAACGGTCCGCCCAAATTCGGTCGCAACCAGCACCATCGTCTCCGCCCATAACGGGCCCAGCCCATCCTTCAGCGCGGCGATCATCGCATCGAGCCCGGCGAGTTGCAGGCCGAGCCGGGCCCGCTGCCCGGCATGCGTGTCCCAGCCGCCAGTCTCGATCATCACGATCCGCGCGCCATCTGTCGGCGTCAGCAGCTTGGCGGCGAGGCTGCCGGTCGCGGCGGCGTTGCGGCCAGGATCGGCAGCCATATCGCTGGTCAGCATCCGTGTATTCATCGCTTCGCTCCACAGGCTGTGGAGCTGGCTGTCGCCCTGGTAGAGCATGGCCACGCGCTGGAGCAGATCGTCGCTCGCAATAGGGAGGTTGGACGGCGCGTAGGATGCCACCTCATGCGGTCCACGCAGCGCAACGGGTACGGTTGCTGCCACGGCAATTGCGCGGGCCTGCTCGGCTGGCAATTGGCCAAGCAAACGGTTCAGCCAGCCATCCTTGACTTGATAGGCACCTGATCCGCCGGTCTCGAGCACATTCTGCCCGTCAAAATGCGATCGATCACGATAGGGGGAAGCCACCGCATGCGCGAACAACGCCTGACCCTGGCCATATAGCGCGCCGATTGTCTTCAGATTGGGATGGAGCGCGAACATCGAATCAAGCTTTAATGCCGCGCCGAAATCCGCCGCCAATGCACCACGCGCACCTGCAAAGGCGGGATCGCCGACCGGCGCGATCGTGCCCAGCCCATCGGCCGCCCCGCGTTGGATGATGAAGATGAATCGCTTGCTGGTTGCCGCGCGCGAAAAGGCGATCAGGGGTGAAAAGCCAAGTGCAAAAGCGCTCGCCGCCCCTGCCCCGATAAAAAAACGTCGATCGATCATCATCCTATCTCCGCATGAATTCAGGGGCGACAAGCAGCAGCGCCAGCGCCTGTCCTGGGCTGTCGGCATTGGCAATCGCCGCTTGGGTAGCAGCGCTCAGCGACCCGGGGAATATTTTAGGGGCCAGTGCCCGCGCATCGATCGCCCCGCCAACGCGCGTTGCCAGCCGCTCTGCCGCCTCGACCCGCCGCATCACCGCATCTGGTCCGGCCCAGGTGGCATCGACATCGTCAAATCCAGCTGGCGACCCGGGCCGCCAGATTGGCTGGCCAAGCTGGTTCATCAGCCCGGTCACCTGCAGGGCTGGCGACTCCCTCATGCCCAGCGCGCGCATCGCGGCAATAGCCCAGTCCCAGGGCGATCGGAACTTCGCGGGGGCCGGCTGCCAGACTTCCGGCGAGGCGATCACCGCGCGGTAAAGCGTTGGCAAGTCGCCGCCGGACTGCAGGAATGCTTCCTTCAGCCGCGCAACCATGGCCGGGGGCGGCAGGTCACCGACAAAATGCCGGGCCAGCTTGGTGGCGATATGCTCGGCGGTGGCTGGATGCACTGCAAGGTCACCGAGCACGGCCTGCGCCTGCGCGACCCCCGCCTGATCATAGCGGCGGCCGATAATCGTCCGCGCGCCGGGCTCATGAATCGGCTCGGCAAACACAAACTCGCCGGGCGCGGCATTGCCTCCGATAAGCTGAGCAAACGGCCCGCGCGTTAGGCCAGCAACCGTCCAGCCGGTCATCGCACGCGCAAATT
This sequence comes from Sphingomonas sp., assembly GCA_019747165.1. GTDB lineage: Bacteria > Pseudomonadota > Alphaproteobacteria > Sphingomonadales > Sphingomonadaceae > Sphingomonas. Next base: position 3,275 of record JAIERC010000356.1, read on the forward strand.
CAGTAACGTCTGCCTGGCTATAGCCGGTGCGCACCCCAAGTGTATGAAGCTCAAGAATTTCTCGAGCCAGATTTTCGTTGATCCCCACCTTGCGCCGCCCGCGCGCCGCAACCCTGGCGCCGATTGGACTGTTCGGCCCGATCGACTGTGCTTGATCCAGATAGAGCAACATCGCCGGATGGCGCTCCACTGCGCTCAACATATCGCCGAACCGGCCAAGGACATGCGGGCGGATCGCTTCGAATTCGAGCAGTCCGCCCAAGCCAATCACCGCGAGCTTGTCGGCCGAAACTGCAAAATGATTGGCCCAGAAATGCACCATGCGCTCGACAAAAGGCGTCGGCGTCACAAGTGCCACGCTCGCCCTCGCCCCAACACAGGCAACATAATTTTCGCGCCCCTGGCTGCGTACAAACTGCTGCGCTTGCTTGACCGGATCGGGTTCAGTGGCATCGCCGCTGGGTTTTTCGGTCATAGTCGCAAGACCGGGCTGGCCATTGACCGGCGTGGCGGTGTTGCCCATCAGGCGCTGCGTCGCGAGATAATCGGCGAGCTGCCCGGCAATGACCCGTCGGCTTGGCAGCGCTGCAATCGTCGCCGGTCGGGCATCGAAGCGATCGAACTGTGCGATAAGCCAGCTCCGTGCATCGCCCGGCACCGGCTCCTCCGGCCGCGCGCCGAGGCCCAGGCGATGAAGCGCAATACTGGAGTCGGCCATGAAGTGATCTCCGATCAAGTGGCACGATGCTGGTGCACCCTACTTGTCGCAAAACGATGTCAGCGGCGAAATCCTTCGCGCGGCTGCGGGCGCGACCGATGCGGGCATCCCGCAGACCGCCGTGCCCCTCACATCAGGTTCTCGGGATAAACAATGCCCCTAGAATCCCTCGGGAAGATCGATCGGCCCGACAATCTCACGGTAGCGGCCAATCGCATATCGGTCTGTCATCCCGGCGATGAAGTCGGCGATATGGCGGCTGCGATGTGGCTCATCGCCGGGCAAACGAGCCGCCCAGGCTTCGGGCATCCGGGTGGGATCGGTGCGGTAGGCTGCGAAGAGCCCGCCGACGATACCCTCGGCAATCGCCGCTGCCGCCAACTGGCGGGGATGGTGATAAAGCTGCGCATACATGAAGCGCTTCAGCACCCGCTCCTCTTCGCGCATCGCGTCCGAAAAGCCGACCAGGCAGCGGCCCGCCCCACGCACATCCTCGACTGAACCAACCCCGGCACCGGCAATCCGCGTCTGCGTCTCGGCAATCAGATCGGCGACCATCTCGCCAATTTGGGTGCGGATCAGCTCGCCGATCAACCGCGCCGGCGCTACATCGGGAAAGCGATTTCGCACATCGCGCCAGATCCGGGCAACGATCGGCACATCCAGCAGCTGTTCGAGCGTCAGTAGGCCTGCGCGCAAGCCATCATCGATATCGTGATTGTCATAGGCAATATCGTCGGCAATCGCCGCTACCTGCGCCTCCAACGACGGCCATCGCGCCAAATCCAGCGGCAGCGCCGCATCGGCCTCCGCTAGCGCCCAGCCCGGCGCGGTCACCGGGCCGTTATGCTTGGCCAGCCCCTCCAGCATTTCCCAGCTCAGGTTCAGCCCGGGCCAGCGCGGATAGGGAGCCTCGATCGTCATCAGCGCGCGCAACGTATGGCCGTTATGATCAAAGCCGCCCTGCCCCGCCAACGCCTTGGTCAGCGCAGCCTCTCCCGCATGGCCAAAGGGAGGATGGCCGATATCATGCGCCAGGCACAGGGCTTCGGTCAGGTCTTCGTTCAGCCCCAGCGCACGGGCGATCGTTCGCCCGATCTGGGCGACTTCCAGGCTATGCGTCAGCCTGACGCGAAAATGATCGCCATCGGGGGCCATAAACACCTGGGTCTTGTGGCGCAGCCGTCGAAAACTGATCGAATGGATGATGCGATCGCGATCACGCTGAAAGGCGTCCCGTGGCCCCCGAGCGGTCGCGTTTTGTTCTTCGTGAAGCCGACCTTTGCTGCGCGCCGGGTGGGATGCCCAGGGCGCATGCACGCTCATTTGGCCGGTAGCTTGTCGATCTTCTGCCCAGCCTCGCTGGCGAAGACAAAACCGGTAAGCCCGGATTTGGCGATCTGATTGACAAAACCCTGCGCCTCATCATCGCTCTTGAAGGGGCCGGCAAGCAGGCGATTGGTGAAGCGCAGCGGTGTCGTATAGGCACTGCGCCCCTTGAAGGCAGCCGGTGCCTTGTCGCGCAATTTTGCCCATTCACGCGGCAGATCCCGCACGCTGGAGCCACCCGCCACCTGCACCCATATCCGCGCCGGATCAGCCTTCGCCGCCTTCGCTTTGGCCGCTTTTTCTTCGGCTGCCTTCTTGTCCGCAAGCTTCTTTTCTGCGGCTGCCTTTTCTGCGGCGGCCTTTTTCTCGGCTGCTTTTTTGTCAAGCACGGTCGGCTTGCTCGGCCCCGAACCTGCTGTCATCGCATCGGTGGCTTCGGCTTCTGCAGGCTTGGCGGTACCGGCCCCAACGCCGAGTTCAGAGGCAGGTACGCCAATCGTTGCAATGATCCGGGCCAGGATCGATTCCTCGCTCGCAATCGGCTTGGGTCGCGACGCTTCTGGTGTTTGCACTGGCGCAGCAATGATTGGCGGCGCTTGCACAGCCACATTTTCCACGGGCGCCTGGGGTGGGTCAGCGGGCGGCGTCAAAGCGGGCGGCGGCCCTGGCGTTTGAACAGATGCCGCGACTTCCTTGACGATCGGCGGCGGCGCGGCCCGCTCAAGCGTCGCCAGTTGCACCGGTGGCGCAACGACACGCGGCGCGGTTTCGACCGGTACAGCCTGTGGCGAGCGTGGCTCAGCAGTAGCAACGACCACGGGGGCGTCACGCACGGGCACAATCACCGGTGGCATTGACCGCGGCGGTGGCAGAGTCACGCCTGTTGGGGTCGGCGTAGCGTCGAGCACACGCGCTGACCGGCTCGCCAGCACGACCGGGGATTCAACCGCTGGCACCGTCACCTGAGGCACATTCACCTGGGCAATATTTGGCGACGGCGATGGTGTTACGGATGGCGGCGTTGGATCTGCCCTTGGGATCGGCGACACCATCGCCACGCGCGGCGGTGGCGGCAATTGCGGCGTGGGCGGCGGCGGCGGCGCGACGGCTACGACCGCAACCGGCTGATCGCGCCCCCGCCGCCGATCGCGCTTTGACGTCGCCCGATCGCGCACCGGCACTGCCTGCGCGGCGACCTGAACCGGCGGCGCTTCATAGGGCAAGGGCGGCAGCACCGGGATCAACCGCGCATCGGCAATCCGCTCAGGTGTTGCCCGCACCTCGCCGAAATGCACAGCAAAGGCGCGATCAGCAGCGCTCAGAGTCGGTAGGATGCGAAAAAACGGCAGCAAGCCGCTCGCCATTTCGCCCGGCAACATGCTGGTGGCAATCCGCTCGGCCCCCGGCACATCGCCGGTCATCGCCAGTACAAAGGCCCGCACCCGCCAGGCAGCGCGATCGCTCCGCCGCAACAGCGCGTCAATCTGGTCGAGCGCCAAATCGCGCTTCCCCGAAATCCCCAGCGACAGCGCATATCGGCGCTGAGTCTCATCATCAATCCGGCGCTTGAGCGCGCGGCGATAGGTGCGTTGCGCGCGTTCCTGTTCACCGATTAGATCAAAAGCCAGCGCTCGTTCAGCACCGACTGACTCGAGATCATAGCCAAGCCCCTCTGCCTCAGCGAACAGCTGCAGCGCCTCGCCAGGGCGGCCGAGCTGGACAAGTGTGCGTGCCTTGCCCGATTTGATCTCGCCATTATTGGGGCTGATCCGCTCCGCGCGCTGGAAAAAAGCGGCGGCGGCATCGATATCGCCAAGCTTCAGCGTCAATTCGCCCGCATTGATCAGGGCCCGCAAATCAAAGGGATTGCTTCCCAAAATTCGCATTTCAGCGGCCAGCGCATCGGCATCGGGGGTTGGCCCCGGCATCATCTGCAATTGCCCCGCCATGGCGGGCACGGTGCTCCACAGCACCGGGGCAGCCAGCAAGACAGCGGCAAAGGGGAGAATCCGCGCGTTCATCAGACCTCCGCTAGAACCGAGCAGGCGTGAACGGGCAATGTCCCCGATCAGCACAAACGCCAGAACGAGGCGTGCCGGCGATGAACCGGAACGCCCCGTGGCGTTACTGGTTATTCTGGCGGTGCAGGAAACGCGGGATATCAAGCGGGTCCTTGCCCGGCGGATCGTCATCGCGCCCCGCACCCCGGGTGACGTTGGACATCCGTTCGAACAACGTCCCACCAATCTTGCCGCGCGGCGGTGCCTCTGGCGCAGGCGGCGGCGTTTCGGCGACGGGTTCTGGCGCTGGTTCGGCGGCATCGGCGGCGCCCGGCGACAGCCACCGCACCCCTTCGCCCTCGGCAACCGGTTCGTCGCCAAAGCTCGGCATGCTCGGCACCGCAGCATCGGCACCCAGCACGAGTTCATCATCGGTCGATTCAGCGGCGGGCGTCTCGTCTGCCATGGCTTCATGGGCCGCCGGATCGAACGCGACCGGCACAGGGGCGCTGACTGGGTCGCTCGCTGGCATGGGTTCTGCGGCAACAGGGGCTTCGCTCCGGCGCGGCGTTGCAAAGCTGAAGGCACGCGAAGGTTCAGGGGCGGCCTGTGGACGCGCCTCGGCTTCGATTCCGGTCGCGACAACCGAAACGCGGATCTTGCCGTCGAGATCGGAGTTAAACGCCGATCCCCAGATGATGTTTGCCTCTGGATCGACCAGCTCGCGGATATGGTTGGCGGCTTCGTCGACTTCGAGCAGGCGCATGTCCTCGCCGCCCGTGATCGAGATGATGACGCCCTTGGCCCCCTGCATCGACACCCCGTCGAGCAGCGGATTGGCGATCGCCTTTT
>JAIERC010000093.1 GCA_019747165.1 Sphingomonas sp.
GAAAGGAACCCCAAGCGGATCGAAGTCCGGCGACCGGGGGTCGGCAGCGATGCCGGCCCCCATTTTGCGTTTGGGGACGAGGCCTTTTTCGGCCCGAAGGCCGGGACGGTGGCAGACACATCGCCCGCCTAGCGCTATCCCGGCATCATGCTGCCGCCCGTCCTCGATCAGTTTCCACTCGCGATCGGTCCCTGGCTCGATCTTGTCGGGTTGGCCGTATTCGCCGCCTCTGGCGCACTGGCGGCGGCCAAGCGCGGGCAAACGATTGTCACGCTCAGCATTTTCGCACTGGTCACTGGCGTTGGCGGCGGCACGGTGCGCGATCTGCTGATCGGTGCACCCGTGTTCTGGGTGCATGACAGCCGGGCAGCGGCGGTTTGCCTGATCGTCGCTTTCGTCATCTGGATCACCCCGGAACGCTGGTGGCGCGGCCAGGCGCTCGACTGGTTCGATGCGCACGGTCTGGCCGCTTATGCGGTGTTCGGCGCGGCCAAGGCGCTGGCATACGGCATTCCGCCCGTGCCCGCTGCGCTGATGGGCGTCGTCGCTGCCTGTGTCGGCGGCATCATCCGCGATGTGCTGGCAGGCGAACCGTCGATCATCATGCGGCCCGAGATTTATGTGACCGCAGCGGCGCTGGCGGCTGCGTTGTACGTCGGGCTGATCGTCTCCGGGGTGCCGGTCGCGCTGGCGGCTTTCTTCGCGGCAGTGGCGGGCTTTGCGCTGCGGGCAGCGGCGATAGGCTGGAAGCTGGCACTACCGGCATATCGCGGACGGGGATAGCGTCGTCGCTTCAATCGTCAGGCCAGTCAGGCATAGCCGCTGGCGATCAAGGCTCGCTCGGCGGATCGAAGGATGCGTCGTCGATCGGACCGCATTGAAACGATGTGACCGCCCCGCGATCAACCGCTGCGCCGTCTGGGCCGAAAACGTCGAGATTATAGGCAACGCTGAGCCCGGCGACGCGACGATAATTGCGTGCTTCGACCCTGACTGCGGGCGAACCATGCGTGTCGACGACGCGCTGGATGAGGTGCGTTTTGCGATCAAACCAAACCTCTAGCGGCCGCCCGCCCTTGGGTGTGATCTCGATCACGTCAAAGCGTCTGTCGGCCTCTTTTGCGGCGCGAAGATAGGTGAATGTGGCGGGGAAGCGATCAGGGAAGAAAAAGCCGTTGATGCTGAGATAGTCGGTGACGATGCCTTCCTCGATCCCGGCGGGATCAGACCGGCTGCGAACCTTGCCGCCCGGGCCGGTCTGCCATTGGACCTTACCATTGAACCCCATCGACCGACCCTGCCCCGCCCGCATGCTATCAACCCGCATGCCATAGCGCCGGAGGCTGAATGTTGTTGTGTAGGTGACGGCGCCATCGCCATGCGTGCCCTCTTCATGGCAGCCTTGCGGCGCGTCCCAGGCGGCACCGCCGGTGGCCCGCTTGGCGGCCGCGACGATTTGTTCTGCCTTGGATGGCAGTGCAGCGGCATGACTAGTGTCGCCAACGCCGGGGCTGATCAGCGTGGCAACCAAGGCGCTCAGGGCAGTCCTCATTGCATTCTCCTTGCATCATCATGTCGGGTTTGGGGCCAGGCCAATAGTGTCGGCACCGCAATGGCCTGCATCAACAGGGCATGAAATTCAGACGGCAGGCCCGGCGCGCTCCAGACGATCGATAGCTGTATTGCCACGGCAACAACGGCGACGGAAAACGCCGCGAACCATGCGCCGAGGAATCGCCGATAGTCCCGGCGGCTCAGGAACCAGGCCGCTAACAATTCCGCACAGCCCAGCGCGAGGAAACAGAGGATCACAAAAGGGCGGCCAGCCTGATAGCTGGCAATCAGCGATCGGCTCGCGCCGTGCTGCAAAAGGGCTTCTTCCATGCCGTCGGGCGCACCCAGCAGCACCGGAACACCGTTAACCGCACACTGAAATCGCAGAACAGCGAAGAACGCCGTGAGCAAGGCGATCGACCACAAGCCCGCAGAAAACCGCGTTTCACCATCACAAACGCGCGCCCGCAACGCGGCAACCACACATCCAATGGCAAACCCCAGCGCCGCACGATCGGCATCGGCATGACCAATTTCGGCAATCATCGCATCGCCCCATTGCCGGTGCGCCTTTGGCAACATGCGGCTGGCGATATCGCCCAAGGCATAGGCGACGCGTCGCATCATATGCGGATTATCCCCGGCGCACTGTGCTCAGCAGCAGCAGCATCGATACAATCCTGCGCGAACACTATCCCTGCCGGGGTAAGGCGATAGGCATGCCGTGTCGGCGCACCGGGTCGGTCTGACGACCGCCATTCCGAGGCGAGGAGCCCCTGATCGGCCAATCGCATCAGCACCGGATATAATGTGCCGGATCGCAAGCCGATGTCCTTGGTCAGGTCATAGCCGTATCGCCAATCAGTCGGTCGCGCCAGCAACGCCTGCAGCACAAGCATTGTTTGGGGAGAGGGTTTACGCCGCCGCATTCGATAACTCTACATATATCGAAAAACGCGTCAAGACTGAGCAACCTGCAATCGGACAGATCGTCAGTGGCGGCAGCGGATCGGTTTCCGCAAACCTGCCCGGACTGCGACAGCTGGATCCGCTAATCTTGGAAGCCTCAGGATAGTCAGCACAAGCCCGCTAACCCCGAACCACCCCCACCTCGCTGAACGGCCTCGGCTCCACCGGCGGCACGCTTGGTTCGTTCAACTCGCATTGCCAGACGCCGACGTCGATCCACTGGCCCTGCTTATAGCCGACCTCGCGGTACACCCCGGCGCGGCGGAAGCCGACCGCTTCGTGCAGGCGGATCGAATAATCATTGGGCAGCGCTATCGCGCCGATCGCTTGGGTAAAGCCTTGGGCGCGCAGCGTATCGATCAGCGCCTCATAGAGCAGCCGCCCGGTGCCCTGCCCCTGCACTGGCCCGGCGACATAGATCGAGGTTTCGACGACATAGCGATAGGCAGGGCGATCGCGGAAGCGGGCGGCATAGGCATAGGCCAGCACGCCGCCGCCTTCGGGGTCGCCATTGGTGGCGACGATCCAGGGGTAGAGCCCGTCCGATGCTGCCATCCGCGTGCGCATCTGGCGCGCATCGGGCGCGTCGGTTTCGAACGACACCGTGCCGGTCAGCACGAACGGCGCATAGATTGCCGCAATCGCCCCCGCATCCTCCGGCCGGGCGGCCCGGATCGCAATCACAGGCCGAGGCGCGCCAGCACGATGCCCATCAGCGTCGTATCGGCGCCGCTCGGCGCTGCCGGAGCAAGACCGCCGCATTCGAGACAGCGTGCCTGCACGGCAGCCCCCGTTGCAAGCCGACGGACATCGCCCAGTGCCTGGGCAAAAACGGCGCGGCGCTGCTGCGCAATCCGCGAGAACGCATCGCCCGATGGCGTTGCCTCCTCGTCATCATCCTTGCGACCAAAATCGGCGGCAAATTTGCTGAACCAGCCCGGCTTTTTTTCGAGATATTCGGCATGCACCTTGGTGGGATCGAGCTTGGCGCGGCGTGCAGCCTCATAAATCGCGTCCTGCAACGTACCAAAGCGATCGACCAGACCGATCTGGCGCGCGGTGCCGCCATCCCACACCCGCCCCTGCGCAATGCTGTCGACCTTCTCAGGCGTCATCTTGCGGGCAGTGGCGACGCGGGAGAGGAATTGGCGATAGCCATGTTCAATGCCCGCCTGCAAAATGCCGTCAACCTCGTCATTGGTGCCGCCAACCACATCGGGCTGGCCGCTGAGCGGCGCGGTCTTCACCCCATCAGAGGTGATGCCGAGTTTCTTCAGGCTGTTTTCAAAGGTGGGGATGATGCCAAAAATGCCGATCGATCCGGTGATCGTATTGGGTTCGGCAAAGATCGTATCCCCCGCCGTCGCGACCCAATAGCCGCCCGAGGCCGCGACCGAGCCCATCGACACAATAATCGGCAATTGCTGCGCCTTGGCTTCCAGGATCGCGAGCCGGATCGTTTCCGACGCCAGCGCCGATCCGCCGGGCGAATCGACTCGCACCACCAACGCCTTCAGCTTCTTTTCGGCTAGCCCATCTAGCACCAGCTTGGAAATCGTGTCCCCCGCTGCTGTGCCTGGGCCCGCCTTGCCATCGACGATATCGCCAGCAACCGTGACGACACCAATCGCATCGCCACTGGTTGGCAGCGGATTAGCCCCAACGAAATCGGCATAGCGGATCGCGTTAAAGGTGCCGGCCGCCTTGCCGCTGCGTTGACCGACCAGTTCGGCTACGCGCTTGTCAAAGCTCAGCCGGTCGCCAAGCTTGTCGACCAGACCCGCCTTCAAATTGGCCGCAGCAATATTGCCCTGGGTAGCGGCCACCGCCGCGCCAGGCCCGGCCAGAAACTGCGCCGCCTGCGCCTTGGGTCGCGCCTTGCTGATGGCGTCCTTCCAATCGGTGAGCAAAGATCCATACAGCGCCTGGCTGGCGGCGCGCGCCTCGTCCGACTGATCGGAACGCGTATAGGGCTCGACGAACGACTTGAACTTACCGACGCGATAGACGTGCACATTGACGCCAAGCTTGTCGATCAGCCCCTTATAAGAAAGCTGCGATCCGCCCGGCCCGGCGAACAGGATGCCGCCCATCGGATTCATCCAAATCTCGCTGGCATTGGCGGCGAGGCGATAACCCGAATCGGTATAGCCCGTTGCGTAAGCAAGCACGGGTTTGCCGCTCGCGCGCACGCGGCCAAGCGCGCTTGCCACTTCGCTGACGGCTGACGGATAACCACCGGCAAAACTGTCGAGATCGAGCACAATCGCCTTGACGCGCTTGTCATCCTTGGCCGCATCGATCGCGCGGACCAGATCGCGCAGGCGGATCTGGCGCGGGCCGTCATTGCCGCCAAAGTTGAACTGCGCTTCTTCGGGTTGTTCGACGATCGTCCCGGCCAGATCGAGCACCAGCGCGCCATCCTTGATCCCGCGCGGATTGGGCCGGGCCGACAGCGCGGCAAACAATGCGCCAAAGAACAACAGCATCGCCACCAGGACGAGCGCGTCCTTGATGCCGACCAACAGCTTCCATGCGCCGCGCACCAGTTTCACGATCTCATTCTCCCTTTCCGGGCTGTCCCGGCATGCCTGAACCGCCTTTAGCCTTTAGTGTCTGGTTTCAGCAATACGCCTTTGCAGGGGTAGTCGGCCAGTGTTGGGACGTGACGAGGGCAAGAACGCGCGATAGGGCACGTCGGTGTCTGCTCCCCTGCCCCCCATCGGCGCGATCGATCGCGCGCCAGCCACGCTGCTGGATGAGCTGCGCGCGCTGATCAATCTGGCTGCCCCGCTCGTGGGCGCCAATCTCGTCCAGATGGCGGTCTATGCCATTGACGTGATTTTCGTCGCGCGCCTGAACCCCGTCGATTTCGCCGCCGCGACGCTGGGCGTGTTCCTCTACAGCGTCGTGCTCTGGGCGATGCTCGGGCTGACGACCGCCTGCGCGCCGATCATCGCCGCCGAACTCGGCCAGCGCCGCCACGCGGTGCGCGAAGTGCGGCGATCCTTCCGAATGGCGTTGTGGCTGTCGGTGATCGGCGGCCTGCCCTGCCTTGTCCTGCTGGCGAATGGCGAGAGCGTGCTGCGGCTGGTGGGGCAAGACCCGCAGGTGGCGGCGCGCGCCGGGCAATTCCTGCACGTCCTGCTGATCGCGCTGATCCCGAGCATTGCCGCGGGCGTGATGCGCACCGTTGCCGCCGCGCTCGGCCGCCCCGGCTGGGCACTGGTCGTCACGCTGATGGCGCTAGGCTCTGCGCTCCTGGGCAACTGGGCGCTGGTGTTCGGCCATCTCGGCCTGCCCGCGCTGGGGCTGATCGGCTCGGCGATCGCGAGCGTCGTCACCACGCTGGCGATGCTGCTGGCGTTCATGGCGATCCTGCTGCTCGACCCGCGGCTCAAGCGCTTCCGCCTGTTTGGCCGGTGGTGGCGACCCGAATGGCCGCGCCTCGCGCAAATCTTCAAACTCGGCCTGCCGATCGCGATCGGCTTCACGCTCGAAGGATCGCTGTTCGGCGGGGCGGCGGTGCTGATGGGCTTGATCAGCGTGACCGCGGTCGCCGCGCACGCGATTGCGCTCAACATCGCCGCGATTGCCTTTCAAATCCCGCTCGGCATCGCTCAGGCGGCGACGATCCGCGTCGGCATGGCTTACGGCGCGCGCGACCCCGGCTGGATGGCGCACGCGGGCTGGTGCGCGATCATGCTGGGCACCGGCGTGATGGCGCTGACCGCCAGCGCGATCTGGTTTGCGCCCAGCCTGTTCGTCAACGCCTATCTCGACCTCAACGCGCCCGCCAACGCACAGACGATCCCGCTGGCGCTCAACTATCTGATGATCGCGGCGATGTTCCAGCTCTTCGACGGCGCTCAGGTGGTGCTGGCGGGGGCTTTGCGCGGCCTGCAGGACACGCGGATGCCGATGGTGATTGCGGGCTTTGGCTATTGGGTGGTCGGCTTCGGCACCGCCTGTCTGCTGGGCTTTGGGCTGCACTGGGAGGGCGTGGGGATATGGGTGGGGCTCGCAGCTGGGTTGCTGGCGGTGTCCGCCATGCTGCTGTGGCGGTGGGTTGGGCGCGAGCGGTTGGGGTTGGTGGTGGGGTGAGGGTCGCCCCAATTCACGTCGAACAGGAGTGACCTGCTCCCCTGAAACCGACCACTCGCCGAGGATTCGACCTTCGGCAGAAACTGGCCCGGATTCTGACTGGCAGAATTGTGGCGCGTCTTCGAGATAGCTACCGTTCAGAACTGCCGTGTCAGGCAAAGTGTTTCACGGACAGAACAATCAACCGAGGGTCACAGCTCGTAGCGATGAAGCCCCATCGCCGTGCCAATCGGGTACCAGACATCTTGCCAGCAGACCTTTGCGAGATCCGTCCCCACAAAAGCGGTTTCGTCGTTTCCCTTTCGCAGGAGCTTGCCCCCCGCCAGAAACTCGAAGTTCTGACCGCCGAGAACGCGATCGCTGAGCTTAACGGGCAGCACCGAACGGAGCGGAAGAACGTAAATGGGATCATCCGCTACCAGAAAAAACTCGTCGAACAGGTGCGCATAGCTCTCCATATGAACCCCAAGTTCGGCGGAATAGAGGTCATGCGCTACGACATTGATCCGGACTTCACCCTTGTCATACTCAGTCGTCTGCCCGTCGGATGGCTTGATGTAGTATTCCTCCTCCGGCGGGACGAACACAAACGCGGTGATGAAGGATTTTTCGTGTAGCCAGCCCACGGCATGGGTGATGAAGACATCTAGGCTGGGCATCTGCAGACTCTTGTCAGGATGGATATCCTGATAAAATCGCTTCGCCTTCGACATCTGGCGGATCAGAAATTGGTAATCGATGTACAGCACGCGATACTTCGCTGGCGCACGTTGCATGCGCTCCTGGTACATCTCTCGCACCTCGCGCACGCAAGCGGCAGGGTCGCGATTGATCTCCCGTCCTGTGAACCGGATGACCGAATAGCCAGCCCGTGTGAGATATCTCTGTCGGATCGCGTCTTTCTCGAGTTGCTCTTTGGTTGAATGATTTGCGTGACCATCAAGCTCGATGATCAACCGGGCATCCTTCAGGATAAAATCGACGCGGTATCGCCCGTGCTTTTCAGCGTCTCCGAACCAATGCTCGCTCTCGATCAGGTTAGCTAAGTCGCCGAGCTCAGCTGAAAACTGCTTCTCAATGTAGGATGGACCTCGGTCTCGATACCAAGCTGGAGCCAATTTTGGTTGTCCGGGATGGCGCATAGATATCCTGACGATGGCTGGTCAGTCGGGTTGAGTCTAGAGAATAGAATTAGGCGATTTCGGGCATCCGCTCTCGGGCAACCCGCGGAGGGGCTTCAAGAGCCGGAACTAGGGCGCATAGCCGACAAATTATGCCGAGATAGATAAGGTCTGCTTCTGCTAACGCAGCGAACATAAGCTGTGCACTCATCTGCAGGCTGCCATCTGGGCCCCTGCCTTCGCCGGGGCAGCGGTATTTCTTTTCCGATGCACCTCAAGCCGAGCCCACCACCCTTGGCCGCATCGCTGCATTTTCGCACCCCCGCCAAGCCTTGACGAATCACCGCTCGATCCACATATGCCCCTTGCTGGCACTCACCGAGTGTGAGTGCTAACGCCCATTCAACTCCTATTTTATGGAAAGGATCGAACGCATGAACT
>JAIERC010000006.1 GCA_019747165.1 Sphingomonas sp.
TAAGCTTCTCCCAGCTGCTTACGTGACGAAGGGCGGCGGTCGCAAGACCGCCGCCCTTTTCGTTTGGCCCGTCACGTAAGGTCGCGTGTTAGAGGCGACCGATCGTCAGGAATTTCTTCCGACGTCCGGCAAGCAATTGTGCAGGGTTAGCCGTGTCCAGATCACTCAGCGCCTGGGCAATGGCGTCGCCCAGTGCCGCAATTGCGCGCTTTGGATCACGCTGCGCCCCGCCTAGCGGCTCAGGAACGATGGTATCAATCACGCCAAGCGCCTTCAAATCCTGCGCCGTGACCTTCATCGCTTCGGCTGCGTCAGCCGCGCGGTCCGATGTGCGCCAGAGGATAGAGGCGCAGCCCTCAGGCGAAATCACTGAATAAACGGCGTGTTCGAACATCAGCACCCGGTTGCCGCTCGCCAGCGCAACGGCACCGCCCGATCCACCTTCGCCGACGATTGCACTCACCATCGGCACGCCCAGCGACAGGCAGCGCGCCGTGCTGCGGGCAATTGCTTCTGCCTGGCCGCGCTCCTCGGCCTGGATCCCAGGAAACGCGCCCGACGTATCCACCAACGTAACGACGGGCAGACCGAAACGGTCGGCCAAATCCATCAATCGGATTGCCTTGCGATACCCCTCGGGCTTGCCCATGCCGAAATTGTGACGAAGCCGACTGGCGGTATCGTCCCCTTTTTCATGGCCGATGACGACAACGCCGCGTCCTCGGAAACGCGCAAGTCCGCCTTGGATTGCCTGATCATCGCCAAAGGCGCGATCACCGGCCAGCGGCATGAAATCACTGAACAAACCGGCGACATAATGCTTGAAATGCGGTCGATCACCATGCCGGGCGACCTGTGTTTTCTGCCACGGGGTCAGCCGCGCATAGGTATCGCGCAGCAATTTATCGGATTTGACCTGCAGACGGGCGACATCGGCATCGATATCGACACTCCCGCCGGCTGCGGTTTCCCGCAACTCGTCGATCCGGGCCTGAAGCTCCGCAATCGGTTTTTCAAAATCTAGAAAGCTTGCCATGAGGCCGCTTCGGTTAGGCCGGACGACGCGGAAGGTCAACGAGCGGGTGACGCGCATTGACCAAAGCGACCAGCCGACTGCTGTCAACATGGGTATAAATTTCAGTGGTAGCGATGTCGGCATGGCCGAGCATGAGCTGGAGCGCGCGCAGATCTGCGCCGCCTTCAAGCAAATGGGTGGCAAAGGCGTGGCGGAGCACATGCGGGCTGACGCGTTCGGGTGGAATCCCGGCCTGGGCTGCCAGCTCTTTGAGCAGTTGATAGAGCCTGATCCGCGACAAATGGGCCTTGCCGCCCGGGAATAGCCAGGCGGATCCTGCCGGCAGCAAGTCGCGCCAGCGGGCGACGGCAGCACGGGCGCGGTCAGAAATCGGCACCAACCGCTCGCGCCCGCCCTTGCCGCGCATGATCAGAAATGGACGATCGGGGGACACGGCATTGCGCGGGATCGACACCAGCTCGCTCGCCCGCAATCCTGACCCGTAAAGCAACTCAACCAGGGCAGCGAGCCGCAGATCGAGCGGATTGACGGGGACCAGCGCCATTCTTTCCGCAATCACCGCAAACAGGGCATCGACATCGCCATGGGCGAGTGTTTTGGGTAACCGCCGCGCCGCGCCGGGCCGGGGAAGGCTCGCACCAGGATCATCGGCGCGGTGCCCCTCCTCGACCAGAAAGGCATAGAAGCGCCGCAGGGCTGCCGCTCTGCGCGCCACGGTTGCGCGCGCCAATGCTGCCCAATTGCCAGACAATCGGGCTAGATCATCCGGCGATGCGTCTGCCAATCCCTGCGCCAAAAAGGTGGACGCGAGGACAAGGTCGCTCCGATAGGCGGCCAGTGTATTGGCGGCGGCACCGCTTTCTGCCGCCATCATCTCCAGAAATCGCTCAATCAGCGCTCTATCGCCCGCCCCTGTCAAAGCCGGGCCAGCGCCTCTACGGCGATCATCCGAGCCTGTCCCTCCAGCCCAACCTGCTGAAGGGCGGAGACGATGTGATAAAGGGCTTCCGGCGATACGCCGTGCCAATTGGGTGTCTGCATGCCCACCGCCGCCAACAGCATCACCGTTGCTGGCTGGCGCTGTTCGGCGGCACGATGGATAGCACGGGTCCAGCTGTTGCTGCTGGCGAAGTTGATTGACAGCCCATTGGCCAAACTACTGGTATCGCGCGCGCTCAATCGACCCAACCCAGCAAGACCCGCCACCAGCATTTTGACCTTAACGCCGCTGATATCGGTCGCACGGCTGCGATAGGTATCGACGTCCCCACGGCTAATCATCCCGCCTGTTTCAGCCAAGGCCAGCATGCCCCAGCCATTGCTGCCGCGGCTCACATCAGACTGCCAGCGCAAGGCCGGGCCTTCCAACCCGGCGCTGAGCATCGATGCGATCAGGCGATCAGCATCAGGGGCATCCCGATAGGGGGCAATCGTCGTCGCCGCACGCGCGGTCATCACCAGCCGGGCATATTGCGCGCGCGGTTGCTTCGGTTCATCCCAGAGCGCGCGCATCGCAACCAGCCGGGCGTCGCGGCTGGGATCCGCATAGGCAGCCCGCAAATCACGGGCAATACCGAGTTCGGCCGTGCCCTGATCATCATCACTGTCAATCTTGCCATATAGATCGACGATCGCCGCGTTGGACAGCACGCCTTGCGCTGCCGCCAGTTCGGCCGCCGGTGCCCGCGCTGTTTCGGTCAATTGCGGTGCCTGGGCGCGCCAATATTGGACCTGCGAGGCGACAGTCCGGAACAAGGCAGGCGGAATTTCAGCCCCGGTCGCCACCGCGAGACCATAGCGCCAAATGGTCAGCCGATCGACATTGTCCCACTCGATGGTCACTGCGCCCTGGCCCTTTGATCCCAAGCCAACGACCTTTTCGGCCAGCAACAGATCGATTCCGCGCGCAGCCCCCGTCCGGCGCGCGGCCTTTATCTGGGTGCTGGCTTTGGTCGAATATCCCGACAGCGAAGCGCACATCGCATCGGCCAATATCCACGCGCGCTCGCTTGAAACCGCACGCGCAGCGCTGACCACGGGGCAGACCACCGCCGGATCGCCCGATGCCAACGCGGCCTGCATGGAGACCTGATAGAGCTTGGGCGTGTAGCGATTGGGATCGATGCTTTGCACCATCGCGCGGGCAACGGCGGATTCGCCCATCCGCACCAGCAGCCAGGCCCGTTCAGCCGCAAAATCAGCGCCATTCACCCCCGGCGGCGCGAAAACCTGAGTCGCAAGGGCCTGACGGAGGCCAATCGATACCCAGCGCGACGGCACCGGCGCATTCAACTTGCGCATCAGCGTCTGCAAAAAACGGCCATCGGCGCTGCCGAACGCTCGAGGACTCATGCCGCCTTCGGCTAGGCCGACGACACCCGCCAAAGACGGCGAGCGCTGCGCATAGCTAGGGATGTCGAACGCCGCGAGCAGCTTGGGATCGATTTCTTGGGGGGTCCCGACCGAATCGGAAACCGATGCCAATGTATCGGCCGGCACCAACGTGCTGTTCAAGGGGGCCGAGGTGACACTTGCAGACGGGCCAGCGCCGTCCGCTGGTACCTGCAGCGGAGCGGCACGCGTCGATGAGGGCGCTGGCGTCGGCGCAGCGACCGGATCGCCAAAGCCCGGCGGCAGGATTGATTCGGGCTTTTCCTGACCAAGCGCCGGAAGACCAGCGGCAATCAGACCGAGCGCAAGCGCACCCGTGCCAACTTTATTTCTGGAGAGACGCAAGCGGCACAACCTTTTCAACATGCGTCAAGGGACGCTCGCCGTTACGGCCCGCAAGCACGACCAGCCCAGCCCCCAGGACAATGACCACAATGGCGATGACAATGAGCAGGCGAGTCATGACAGGTACCTTGGCAGTCTGAGTATACGAAGCGATAGGCTTTTTTGCCCGAGCGGCTTGCTCGCTGTATAGCCCCGCAGATAATGTTGCAAAACCAGCTTCTCCTCAAAAATTGGCACGGGCGGCCAATCGTGCTGATCGGGCTGATGGGTGTCGGCAAATCCACCGTTGGCAGGCGGCTGGCAACGCGGTTGGCGCTGCCCTTTGTCGATGCCGATAGCGAAATCGAGGCGGCGGCCGATATGTCTATTGCCGACATATTCGAACGATTCGGGGAGGAATATTTCCGCGACGGTGAACGCCGCGTCATTGCCCGATTGATTGACGGCACGCCCAAGGTGATCGCGACGGGCGGGGGTGCCTTCATCAATGCCGAAACGCGCGCCTTGATTCTCGATTCTGCGCTGGCCGTATGGCTTGATGCCAATCCAAAGGTGCTGGCGGAACGGGTTCGGCGGCGCGACACCCGCCCGCTGCTCCGCAATCGCGATCCGGCAGAGGTACTCACCGAACTCGCGCGCATCCGCAATCCGATCTATGCGCTGGCGCCGATCCACATATCCAGCCAACAGGCACCGCATGAGACCACCGTGGCGGCAATTCTGAAGGCACTGGCGACAAGGGCGAATGATCAGTGATTCAAATCAACGTCGACTTGGGCACGCGCGGCTATCCCGTGGTGATCGACGCCGGGCTACTCAGTCGCGCGGCTGAATGGCTCAAACCGCTTGCCCATTGGCGATCGATGGCGATCGTCACCGATTCGAACCTCTCGCATCACCGGCAGACGCTGGAAGCTGCGCTTGCTGCGGCCGGTATTGCCACAACGGTGATCGAGCTCGACCCAGGTGAGGGCAGCAAGAGCTGGGTGACGCTCGAATCCCTGACCAATCAGTTGCTCGAATTGGGGATTGAGCGCGGCGACCATGTCATCGCGTTGGGCGGTGGCGTGATCGGGGACCTGGTTGGCTTTGCCTGCGCGATTCTGAAGCGCGGCTGCAACTTCGTTCAAATCCCCACCACTTTGCTCGCACAGGTTGATAGCTCGGTTGGCGGCAAGACCGCGATCAATACGCGCGCCGGCAAGAATTTGATCGGCGCCTTCCATCAACCATCGCTGGTGCTGATCGATCCCGAAACGCTGGCCACCCTGCCCCCGCGTGAACTGCGCGCGGGCTATGCAGAGGTGGTCAAATATGGCCTGATCGATGATGCCAATTTTTTCGCCTGGTGTGAAGCCAATGGCGCAGCGCTGATCGCTGGCGACATTGCGCTGCGCACCACCGCCATTGCGCATAGCATCGCCGCCAAGGCGCGAATCGTCGCCGAAGACGAGCGTGAGACCACCGGGAAGCGGGCGCTGCTCAATCTTGGGCATACGTTCGGCCATGCACTGGAGGCCGAAACCGGTTTTTCGGCCGCGCTGTTGCACGGTGAAGCTGTCGCCGCCGGCATGGCGCTGGCCTATGGCTATTCGGCTGATCGCGGTTTTTGCCCGGCGGAGGATGCAGCCAGAATTGGCGCGCATCTGCGCGATGTTGGCCTGCCCGATGGCCTGGCCGCCGCCGGTATAAGCGCAAGCGGCGCGACGCTTGTCGATCATATGCGCCACGACAAGAAAATGGCCGGGGGCAGCTTGCCCTTTCTGCTCAGCCGCGGAATTGGCAAAACCTATCTCGATAGCGCCGTAAATCTCGCCGATGTCGCCCGATATCTTGATCGTCAGACCGGCTGATGCCCAATGGGGTGGCCAAACGCGATTTGCCGACAAAAATTTGCGCCACCTGTCAGCTCCCCTTTAGCTGGCGTAAGAAATGGGCGCGCGATTGGGACAATGTCCGCTATTGTTCCGACCGATGCAGAAAATCGGCCCGGTAGAACTATCGGCTGGGGACTACCCCCTACCCGATTTGGGCGTTTTTGAGTGGTCGTGATGGACCTGCCCGCGCAACCGGTGCACAAATGATTGTTGAATCAATGCCCGATCGCGTGTTTGATCGATTCGCAAATTAGGGGGGTGCGTATGCAAGTGCGGTTCTGGGGAACCCGCGGGTCAATGGCAAAGCCTGGCCCCGACACTGTTCGCTATGGCGGAAACACGTCGTGCGTTCAGGTGACATCGGCGGCGGGAACGCTGCTGATCATCGATTGCGGCACCGGCGCGCATGGCCTTGGCCAGATGCTGATGAAAGAAGGGCCAAAGCCCACCCGCGGCCATGTGCTGATCAGCCATACCCATTGGGACCATATTCAGGGCATCCCGTTTTTTGCGCCCTTTTTCATTCCCGGCAACAAATGGGATTTTTACGCGCCAAAGGGGTTTGGCGAATCGCTGCGTGAAACCCTCGCCGGGCAGATGGAATATACCTATTTTCCAATCACGCCCGAAGCCTTTGGCGCTGAGCTGAACTACAATAATCTTTCAGAAGGCGTGTTCCGGATCGACGACGTCGTCATCCGCACCCGCTATTTAAACCATCCCGCCCTGACCATCGCTTTCCGGATAGAGGTTGATGGCGCTGTCGTAGTTTATGCCTGCGATCATGAACCCCATTCGCGCGAGGCGGCTGACGGGATTGCCCCGCTTGATGGCCAGGATCTGGCCCATGCAGAATTCCTGCGTGATGCCGATCTGGTCATTCACGACGCGCAATATCTGGCGGCCGAATATGCGGGCAAAGTCGGCTGGGGGCACAGCACAGTCGAATATTCGCTGCAAGTCTGCAAGACCGCCGGCGTCAAACAGTTAGCGATAACCCATCATGATCCGCTGCGCAATGATGATGCCATTGATACCATGATCGATGGTCTGCGCACTTCACTCGGGCCGGATTCGCCGCTTCATGTTTTTGCGGCGGCTGAAGGCATGATCCTCGACTATCGCGGTGATCGGGTGAGCCTGGCCGAAGGCGAAGAAGCGCTAATGGACCAGGCGGTCGGCAAGCGCGAAGCAATTGTCCTGCTTGTTGCGCAGGAAGACGCTTTGCGCGCCAAAATGAAGCAGGCCGTTTCAGACGAACCGGTCTTGCTCAAGGCGATTGAAGACGTGGCGAGCATTAGTGACGATGCGACAAAGGCCGGCTTGGTGTTGATCGATGGCGACCTTGCGTCAGGCGCGATCGCTGCTGCCACTGCGCTGCGGGGAATGCCCGATATGGGCAGTGTACCGATTCTGTTTTTGGGCGGCACGGCGCCAGAGCTTGGCAATTTCGGTGAAAATTCGGAATGGCTGCGCGCGCCCTTTTCGGTCGAATATGCTCGATCGCGCATTCGCACCTGGACGATGCGCGGCGCCTTCCGCTGGCTGCGCGCCAGCATGCCCGAAGATGAAACCGAACGGATGCAGGCGCTGCGCGCCCTTAATCTGGTCGAATCGAGCGGTGATGAGCAGTTTAATCGCTACACACGCATCGCTGCGGCGCTTTTCAAGGTGCCCTATGCCCTGGTGTCGATCGTCGATGAAGACCGCCAATGGTTCAAGGCCAAATACGGCACGGATATTGAACAAACCCCGCGCGACGTGTCGTTTTGCGCCCATGCCATCCATCATCCTGATGTGATGGTCGTCAATGATGCACTTACCGATTCGCGCTTTGGCGACAACCCGACCGTGGTCGGTCCGCCCAATGTGCGCTTTTATGCCGGCACCCCGCTGATGCTGCCAAGCGGGCATGCGATCGGCACCTTGTGCATCCTTGACGATCGACCGCGCGAATTCAGTGCCGAAGACCGCGAAAGATTGGCCGATCTGGGTGGATTGCTAGAACGGGAATTGGCTGCAATCGCCGCCTGAGGAATCAGTGCGGCGTGCGCAGCACGACCCAGGCTAGCCATAGCCAGCCGGCAATCAGCAACACCCCGCCGATCGGGGTGATTGCGCCCAGCCAGCGCGGTAGGCCAATTGCCATCAGATAGAGCGAAATGCCAAAGATCGCGCCGCCGCTGACGAATAGCCAGCCGGCACCGCGCGCGCCAAGCTGCACTGCCATCAGCGCGGCCAGCGCATGGATGAGTTGATAATGCGATCCGGTTTTCAGCCAGTCGACCGCGGCACCGGATGCACCGTGTGCGCCAAAGGCCCCTGCCCCCACCGCCAGGGCGCCCGATAACGCGGCCAGTGCCAACAGCCAGTTCATCCCGATTCTCCTGCCTGTTCCAAACGCCCCCGGATCAAATGGGTATCGCCGGCGTGCATGTCCCCCGCCACTGCCTGCGCCTTCAGCCGTTCAATGTCGCGCGCACGATAGGCGGCCTCGGTTCGGGCGATTTCGTCATTATCGACGCCAACCTCAGCCAGCGCGCCGCGCGCCATTACCA
>JAIERC010000135.1 GCA_019747165.1 Sphingomonas sp.
CTATGCGGCAGATACGGCGGGGATGTCAGGCCTGAAGCGCTTTGTGGCAACGGCGGTGCGACTGCATGAACATATCGGCCGTGTCGCGGCGATGCTGGCCGACAAACAGGCCAAGGGAGCACCGCTCGAGGGCCCCTTTGCCGCCGGGCTGGTCGGGCGCGGCTGGAGCTTTGCCCCGCTGATCGGCGCGCCAGTGTCGCAGCTAATGTGTGATGGCCTCGCCGGCTTTTCGATGGCGAATGCCCGTGACATTCACGCCCGCTGCCCAACCCGTGCCGATCATATCGCCTTCGCCAGCGGCGGCACCCGCCTGCGCGAGCTGGTGCGGTGGGCCGAGGGGTTCGGCCTCACGGTGACGACCAGCGGCACCCATTTAGGGCCGACATTGGCCGGCGGCTTCGGCACGGCCAGCCATGGTTCCTCGCTTGGTTATGGCGGACTGCAGAACATGGTGCTTGGCATGCACTTGATCTGCGGCGCCAGCGAGCATGTTTGGATTGAACGTCATTCGCATCCCGTGCTGAGCGATTCAGCCGTCAAGCAGCTCGATATTGGCAGTGGCAATCCGGTACGGGTGGTGCGCGATGATGCCATGTTTGAGGATGCATTGGTGCATCTTGGCGGGATGGGCATCGTCAATGGCGTCGCGATCGAGCTCACCGAAAACCGCGCCTATGGCCTGCTCAAGCGCAACGCGGCGATCACGGCCGATTGGCTGGCGGAAATGTCCTGTGGGCAGTTTGGCAAGATTGCTAAGCGGCTTGGTTATGCGGGCACCCCGGCCTTTTACGAATTGACGATCGATCCGCACGCGCCGTTCGGCACCAGCGCACTGCACACGATGTATTTTGCTGCCACCGGTAAAACCACGGGGTCATTCACCCCTGCTGGCCTGATGCGACCGGGTGACGCCGTTTGCGCCATGGGATCGGCAATGGCAGCGCAGTGCGGGGCCGCAATGGGAACCGGGGCGCAGGACAAAACAGGCGGAAAGACCGCAGCTGCCCCGCCGCCTGATCCCACCGCCCCGGTGCTGCGTCAGTTGCTGGAAAACAACAGCTCGGCCTTTGACTATTATCGGAACAAGGGCCAATTTGATCCCGGATTAATGCCCTTCAAGCCCGGCCCCGGAGGCGCCACCAGCTATATATGGAGCCAATTGCACGGCGACGACATCACCGGCGGCATTCCCGGTGCGCTGTACAACGCTTCCTTCTCGGTTCCGCGCAGCGATTTGCAAAAGGCGATCCCGTTAATCTGCACCGCGGTAAATAGCTTGCCGGGGTCATTTGTGTTCACCGTCCGCTTCGTCTCTAACCCAAGCGGCTCGCTTGCCTTCACGCGCTTTGAAGAAAATGCGGTGATAGAGATAGACGGGCTGTCCCCGTTCATTTGCAATCTTCAGGCCACTCAGCTGCCGCCGCAGACACCGCAGATCGATCAAATCCGCCAGGTTCTGGGGCTGCTCGCCCAAACGCTGCCAAAGGGCGCTGCCCTGGTCCGCCGCGCGCTCGACAGCGCGCACATCCCCTATTCAATGCATTGGGCAAAGCTGGGCGATCTCGACAAGCCCAAAGTCTATGCCGATTTTGGCAATCCGAGTGAATCGGATTCGATGATCCGGCGTTGGCGTCAGACGCGGGACGCCCTGCTAAGCCCGCTGGGCCGCGCCATTTTCTGGAACGAGGCGCTGGTGCGCTATGGCCTGCTCGACCGGCCAACGGCGCTGCCTCCCTATCCGCCTGTTGCGCCAAGGTAGCGCCGCAAACTCCTGCCTGTATCGTTCTTACATTTGGCGATCTGGGTTCAATCAACAGCCAATGCCTGTTTCACCACCACCTGGCGAAGGGTTTATCGCTATGCCACGTTGTGCAGCCATGACACGAACAACGGGATAGCAAGGGATTGAACCGCCAAACGGCGATGATCGGTGAAGACGCCCCTGGCGATGACGCGCTGATGGCGCGGCTTGCCGCGCGCGATGTTCAGGCTTTCGCATTGGTGGTTGACGGTCATGCGCTGAAGATCAGGCGGATCGGCTATCGCATGCTGGGCGATGCCAGCGAGGCGGAGGATGTCGCGCAGGAGGCATTGGCACGGTTATGGGAACATGCCGGGCGGTGGCGACCGGGCGGGCCGGGCATTGGTGCTTGGTTGCACCGCGTTTCAGTCAACGCCTGTCTGGACCGGATTCGCAAGCGCCGTTTTGCGGGTGACGGCACGGTGCCAGATCGCGCCGATGAGGCACCGATCGCCGACGCGCTGATCGATGCCGAGCAACAGCGGGCGGCAGTTGCAGCCTGCGTCGCCGCGCTGGCGGACCGGCAGCGCGCGGCGATTGTGCTGACCTATTATGAAGGATTGTCAAACATCATGGCCGCCGACGCGCTCGACATGAACATCAAGGCGTTCGAATCGCTGCTGCACCGGGCCCGGCGCACCTTGCAGGATTCGCTCCAGCGCGCCGGGCTGGTGGACCCATCGACGATGTGCGCCGCATGACCAGCCTTCCGCCACCTTCCGCCGAATCCAGCGGCTTCGATCCCGCCGTGACGCGTGCGCTTGATCGCTTCGATGTACCGGCTCCGAGCGCCGGTTTTATCGATCGGTTAGCGATGATTCCGTCGCCCCCCCGTCCCCAACGCTTGTTGCCGCCGCGCCTGCGCTTCCGTCCTGCCCGGCGTGGGCCGTGGATGCGACGCACGACCATTGGCGTGGTTGCGTTGGGACTGGCCAGCGCAACCGCCGCTGCCGCCGGGGCATTTGATCGCTTCGATTTCGCCATCCCGGTGATCGCCAAATTGTTCGTCCCGACGCCGGCACCCGCCCCGGTCAAGGTCGCGGCTCGAGCCAAGCCACGCGCGGCGACAGTACTGACTCCAGGCGCCACCATCATGCCCATCGCCACGCCGACGGCCACACCCCTTGACATGGGCCGGGCCGAACGGCTCGAACGCTTTCAGGCGCTACCAATGCCGGTTCGGGCTCTGGCAACCGAACGCCTTGTCTCACGGATCAAGCGGCGGCTGGCCTGGCAAGGCATTCAGGTACCTCGCGCTGCAATCCGCGCACGCGTGATCGCGGAGACAGGACAATCCGACTTGCCGGTCGGCCCGGGATGGGCATTGCGGGCACAATATCGCGCAGCGTTGATTGCCGCCCCGCCCGGGTCACTTCCTCCACGGTTAGAACGGCTACGGGCGCGTGTCCTATCGGCGGAAGCCCGCAAAGAGGGTGAAGCTGCGCGATCGGGTAGCCTGCCCCTCCCGGACGGCAGCTCACCGGCGAGTGGCCCCGCTACCGCCATCCCGTCAGCGGCGCCATCACCGGCCCCAACCGCCGACCCCGGAATGGCCAATCCATCGACGGCGGTCGAAGCTACCCCTTCGGCCGATCTGGCCGCTCATCCTTAGAGTCTGATGACTTTGGATTGGTCCAACCCAAACCCCGTTCGCCCTGAGCGAAGTCGAAGGGCATGCGAGGCGCGTGGGCTTCGACTTCAGCCCTTCAGGCTGAAGCCAGTCCTGAGCGCCTGCCTTGGCAGGCAGTCGAAGGGCTCAGCCTGAACGGGTATGAGGTTGAAGTGACCTAACGTCATCACGCTCTAGGCCGCGCCTTCAACCTGCACGTTTCCCCGTGCCTTTGGCCAGGCCGCGCACCGGTCAATTCGACCAGTAAACATATTCCTGGCCCTTCTTCCACGGCGTGTTGAGTGGCACGTCGATGCGGACCGGCGCGTCGATCAGCGCTTGCCAGAGCGGTTTGGGCATGCCCTTGTCGTGCCCGGCAATTAACGCGCGCATTGCGGCCACCCGGGCAGGATCGGTGAGCGCCAGATTATCGTGCTCAGTCGGATCGACCGCGAGATCATAGAGCCAGGCCTTGTTGGGCCGCTTGGCGATTTGCAGCTTCCAGTTACCGGCCCGGACCGCCTTGGTCTCCCCTGAACGCCAGAACAGCAGATCATGCGGGACGGCTGGTGACTTTGCCTCAGCGGCGGCCAGCAAACTCACCGTGTCCATCGGGCGATCGCTGGGGATCGCTATGCCCGCAGCGGCAGCAGCAGTCGCAAAAATGTCGAGATGATGCGCCGGGCCGGGGAGCTTGGTACCGGGGGCGATCTTGCCGGGCCACCGCAGGAAAAATGGCACCCGCAATCCGCCTTCGAAGAAGGTCGCCTTATAGCCGCGGAACGGGGCGTTGCTGTCCTTGATGCCGGTGTACCACGCGCCACCATTGTCGCTGGTGAAGATGACGAGCGTATTGTCGTCAATCCCTTCATCCTTCAGCGTTTGCAGCACCCGGCCGATATCGCGATCCAGCTGGCGGACCATGCCGCCATAGACGCGGCTGGTATGGTCTTTTATCTGCGGCAGCGCATCATAATCGGCCTTGGTCGCCTGTAGCGGCGTGTGCGGCGCGTTATAGGCCAGATAGAGGAAAAAAGGCCGGTTCTTGTTGGCCTTGATCGCCGCAATCGCATTATCGGTGTAGTAATCGGTCAGATGCCCCTTGGGGGCAAAACGCTGGCCGCCATTCCACTGCACCGCATAAGGCAGATTGGGCCACAAAAAGCGATCAATCGGATCCCAGGGCAGCTTGGCATTAACGACATCGGGCGACTCCGGTGGCATGAACATGCCCCCACCCGCCAGAAAGCCAAGCGCCTCGTCAAAACCCTGGCCGGTTGGCTGTAACGGCTTGGCCTCGCCCAGATGCCATTTGCCAATCTGCATCGTGTGATAGCCGCCGCCCTTCAAGAGATCGGCGATGGTGATCTGATCGTGCGGTACACCCATCTCAGGATAGTCGATTAGGTCCTTGGTATATTCCTCATGAAAGATCACCGGCAACGGCCCTTCATGCGCGCCGGCCGCCACCGCGCGGGCGAACGCCACCGGCACGGCGGTGAATTCAAAGCCAAACCGCGTCGGATACCGCCCAGTCATAATCGCTGCCCGCGACGGGCTACAGGTCGCATTGGCGGCATAGGCGATGTCGTAGCTGGCGCCTTGCTGGCCAATCGAATCGATATTGGGCGTCTTGACCAGCCCACCGGCAATCCCGCCGCCAAAAAAGCTGATGTCATTATGACCGAGATCATCGGCCAAGATGATGATGATGTTGGGCGGACGCTTGCCAGCGGGCGCTGTTACCGGCCCCTTGGCCCATGCAACCGCATGATTTGGCGCAATTGGATCCCGCCAGCGCGCAATGATGCCGGGGATGTAATATTTATACTGCTGAAACGTGGCATATGCTGCGCCGGCGGCCACCGCCAGGACGATCAATCCGATAACGATTCGCTTCATGCCATCTCTCCAGCCGCTGTCGTCGCGCGACAGTCTGACGCATATTGCCAAATGACACTCAAAACGCCAATAGTTTAATGTCAGGGCATCAAGCGAGGGCAGGACGGTGCAGAAAATAGTGGCTCGGGGATTTCTGGCGCTGGCTGGGGTGTTGGCGATCGGGCTCTGGGCGCTGGTCTGGTTTGATCAGCCGCGCTTCGCCGCTCAACTTGGGCCCAGTGCGACCACGCCACTCGCGGCCGCCACGCTGCGCGCCGATATCGGCGGTTTCTTTGCCGCCTGGGCAATTGGTGCGCTGCTCGCGGCATGGCGGGCGGAGGGCCGCTATGTGCTGATGCCGATGCTATTGCTCGGCCTCGCCTTTGTTGGCCGCCTCTATAGTTTCGCGCTGACCGGTGACGCCGCCATCATCTCGCCAATGGCGATCGAAGCAATATTGTTCGTCGCGATGTTGCTGGCCAGGCGCGCGCTGGGCAATCCCGCCTAGAAACGCAGGATCAATCCGCGATCTGGCGGAGTCTGGCCCGATGCCATGCTTCGATAGGCCGCCGCAATCGCCTCGCCCCCCTGATCATGCACGATCGAGACACGGTCACCCAACGTGGCGCAAAAGGCGATATTGGCAGCCTGCGCGCGGCGCATCATCTCTCCCCGGCCCCATTCAGTATCGCGCTTGGCAATCTGGCCGGGCGCAAAGAAAAAGGCCGGGCGCGCGCCAGGCAAGGCCTGGCCTGCGCGCGGCGCTTCCCAATGCGTCGCGCCGACACCGATGCTGGCTTTGAGCTGATCGGCGAAATGATGGTGGACTTTCGCCACCACATCGCCGTTGCCCGACATATCGACAAATACCGTTGGCATTGCCGGATCGAGGCTGGCGACGGCTGCATAATCAATCACTTGATCATAATAGCCAAGCCCTTCGACAAAGGCGATATTGCCCGGCGATGTCAGGCCAACAACGCGCTGATCGCCGCGACTTTTAAGGTAATGGGCCAGACCAAAGGCCGTCTTCGAAGACGCGCTGCCCAAAATCACCTGCGCCGCCCCGAACCCTGCATTATCGGCGATATAATCATCGAGCACATAGGAGGTGGTGAACAGCGGGAAGAGCAGGCTGCGCAAATCGGCCATCGCCGTCAGCGCGGGCGCATCATCATTGGTGCGGGCGTATAGATTATAGACATAGGGCAGTTCCTGGCGGTGGGCCGCGCCATCGGTAAAGCCGCTTGCCGAAACACGCTCTGGCCGCATCACCAGATCGGACGCCATCGGCAGGAACCCCCAGATGGTGGTGCCGACCGGCACGGCTTCACAATGCGACTCGGTCACCGTGCCAAAGCCCCAGATCGGTACGCTGCCCCAGCCAGCTTCGGCATCGGGGAAGAAGCGCCAATAGCCGATTTGCTCGCCCGACAGCGCATAGCTGATATTGTTGGCGGTCAGCGCAAAGTCGCCGACAGTGACGCGCACCTCGCCCTCGGCCAGCGGTGCCGGCGCGCGCTCGGCAAGCTTGGCATCGCTGATCCGGGCGCGGTTGACGAGCAGCTTAATGGTCATGGCAGGGTCTCCTCAGCCGCGTCTTTGCCGCAACGAAAGCCACAGGAACAGAAAGATTAGCGGCACCAGGATCGCGCTGGCATAATGTTCGGGCGGATGGTGGCCTGTAGGCGATGGCTTGGTCGCCCACGCCGTCAACGTCAACAAGCCGCGCTCGACCAAGCTCACGGCAAGCAGCATCGGCACAAGCGGGCGATACCATAAGGCGATCGCGATCATTACCAGCCCATGCGCGATCTGCGTCGATCCCGCCCAGGCAAATGCTCCGATCAATGCGGCCGGATTGCTCCCCAGATCGATCCCGGCAATTACCCCGGCCCCGCCATCTGGCAGAAAGACATGGATGAGTCCCGGGATCAACCAGCCGATACCCAGCAGCAGCAGAAAATAGGCCGCGGAAGGACTACCGCGATACTCGCGATTGGTGCTGACAGGCAGCAATCGGTTCATAGCATGAGCATGAGCAGGTGCGTGATCGCGGCCACCAGCGCGATAACCAGCGCCAGCCAGACGCGCGGGCCGATGTAAAAGCCCGCCATCGGCATGGTCGGGAAGGAAAAGGTGGCAAGCGTACCGGCGAGCTTGTCCGGATGCGCCGCTTCAAAACGGGGATCAACCACCAGATTCATCATGTCGCGCCGACTGCGATAGCGCATCAGCCCGATGATCGTCCAACCGGGATCCTCCTCGGTACCCCAGCTGTCCATATAGCCGCCGATCTTGCGCCGGATGATCGCTGGGTGCCCGCCATTGGCGATCAGCACTGGCGTGAATTGCCGGGCATAACGCTGCAACAGCGAAACGCCGGGCACCATCGCCCCGCTGACAGGATCGGCAACGGGCGTGAGATTGGCCTTTACGATGTTAAACATCAGGAAATCCCGCCCGTCATCGGCTTCGATGAACCGGCGGAGCCGTTCAAGCGCGTCGGGCGTCGTGTCACTGCGCCCCTCAAGCAAACGCAGATAATGCGCGATTTCATTAGAGGTCAGCTTGCCGCGCCAATTATCATACCAGGCGCGAAACAGCAGGTAGACGAGCACGGCGATGCCCCAAATCAGCCACCCATCGACCATCTTCATCCCCCAATCAGGCATCGGACGAAAAACATTGGCACGTTAAGTGCCAATAGTCGAGTCAGTCACTACGGGCGAGGCGGAAGCCGATATGCGCGCTGGTCATGCCAGCGGTGACGGCGATGCGCGCGGCGGGGCGATAACGCTGGCAATAGTCCGCGGCGCACAGAAACGAGCCGCCTTTGGTGATGATCAGCGCGTCCGACGGCGCATCGGGTGCACAGCAACCGCGCGTCGGGGCCTCGTCCGACATGGCCGGGGTCGCCGTCCATTCCCAGACA
>JAIERC010000161.1 GCA_019747165.1 Sphingomonas sp.
CGCTGCGCGCGCATACGCAGCAGACATCGCTGGCGGCGCGCAGTACGCTCGACAAGACATCCGAAGTCGCGATCGCCGCCGAACAATCGGCCGTGGCCATGCGCGATGCCGCCCAGACCGCTGGTGGCCTGATCAAGGCGATCCGCGATGCGCGCGGTGAAGTGGAGGCAGCGGCCGACATCGCCATGCGCGCCAGCAAACAGGCGGAAGAAGCAGTCGATATGTCGCGGGTGCTGTCTGATCACGCCAAATCGATCGAATCGATCCTGGGGTTGATCCGTGACATTGCCGGGCAAACCAATCTGCTGGCGCTCAATGCGACGATTGAAGCGGCCCGGGCAGGCGATGCCGGACGCGGCTTTGCCGTCGTCGCGCAGGAGGTGAAGAGCCTCGCCAACCAAACCGCCCGCGCGACCGATGACATTGCCGCGACGATTGCCGCCATT
The DNA here is from genome assembly GCA_019747165.1 of Sphingomonas sp. GTDB lineage: Bacteria > Pseudomonadota > Alphaproteobacteria > Sphingomonadales > Sphingomonadaceae > Sphingomonas. Next base: position 447 of record JAIERC010000161.1, read on the forward strand.
CAGGCAGCGACGCGATCAACCGTGGATACCAACGCGTCGATCCAATCGACCATCGCTCAGCTTGCCGATGGCGCAGGGCGGATCCGCACGGCGATGAACGACCAAGCCAACACCGTGAGTGCGATTACCGCCAGTGTCGATGAAACCGCGCATGCCGCCGACACGATGTCAGGCACCATCGCCGCAATCCGCGAAGACAGTCAGCTCGTCGCCAGCGAAGTCGACAGCCTGCAAGCGCGCGTGACGACGGTCGATGCGCGGCTGACCAATATGGAAAGCGTGGCGGGCAAGTTCGTCGCTGGCATCGCTGGCGAACAGCGCGCGGCGTAAAGGGTTAGGCGGCGCGGGGGGCGATCTTGTCGAGTGCACCGTTCAGGGCGCGCTTGGCTTCGAGAATTTCATAGTCGGTTTGCAGGCCAAGGAAAAAACCCTCCGACATGCGGAAATAGCGGGCCAGACGCAGGTCGAGCGCTGCATCCATCGGCCGTTCGCCAGCGATCACCGCACGAATGTCGGCGGGTGCCACATCGATAGCATGTGCCAAATTGTCGGCGTTGAGGCCGAGCGGCTCCATGAATTCGAGGACCAGCAACTCGCCAGCATGGCTGTTGTGCAGCCAATCCGGATCAGTGGTAGTCGGTGATTTCGACATCATATGCGTTACCGTCTTTCCAGACGAAGCATATACGCCATTGCATGTTAATGGAAATGGAATGCTGCCCGGCGCGGTCACCCGTGAGCGCGTGGAGCCGGTTGCCAGGCGGGTTGCGAATGTCGTCGAGGGTGCGAGCGCGATTGAGGAGCTTGAGCTTGTCGAGCGCGCGCTTTTGGATTTCGGGCGGGTAGGCGCGACTGCGTTCACCGCGCCAGATGCGTTCGATTTCCAGCGCGGCGAACGAGCGGATCATGAATTTACCAGCGCTTCCAGGCGCGACCAATGACGATCGTCTGGCCGCATTGCTTGCCAAAAGCGAAGGCCATTTACGTTGGTGCCAGTGATTGCTTTTGCAGCTGCGGAGGGGCTCGGATGAAGCGTTCCCGCCTCGTCAACCCAGACATTATTATCGATGCGCGCTACGTACTCTCTTTGCTTATAGCGCGCCTTTAGCCTTGTTCCGTGCGGAAGCCAAAGCGTGCGCGACGCAAACCCACCCATTGCTGACCATTTACCATATACGCGGAAATCCATTGCGTCGCCGTGCGCAGGAGGACTTTCTGGCTCTGTCGGACTTTCAAGATTGAGCAAATCGCTGATCAAATCGCTAAAGGTTTGACCCTCATACTCAAGCCTTGCGGTTAAGGCCTTAAAGACCTCCAACGAAACTTCCACCTGCATCGCTCTAACCCTTATCGTGCTAATAGTACTATTAGCACGTATTAGTACTGAGTCAACGCCCCCTTCTCGAGCTCCCCGCCATCCCCGCGCGCATCTTCTGGCTCTTTCCATAGCGCGTCTTGCGCGTACCCGGTTTTCCCTCGTTGCTGCGCCCCATTACCGGCGCTTTACGCTCATCGACCGGCAGCCCCAGCTCCTCCGCCTCCAGCGACCGGATTTCGTCGCGCAAGCGCCCGGCTTCCTCAAACTCCAGGTCCGCCGCCGCCGCGCGCATCTTTTTCTCGAGTTCTTCGATGTACGCGCGCAGATTGTGGCCGACCATGTGTGGACGGTCCTCATCAATCTCCACCGTTACCTGATCGCGGCTCGCGACGTCCTTGATGATGTCGCCAATGTTGCGGCGGATCGTCGTGGGGGTGATGTCGTGCAGCGCGTTATAGGCGAGCTGCTTTTCGCGCCTGCGCCCGGTTTCATTCATCGCGCGTTCCATGCTGCCGGTGATGCGGTCGGCATACAGGATCACCCGCCCGTCGACATTGCGCGCGGCGCGGCCAATCGTCTGGATCAGCGAGGTTTCTGAGCGCAGGAATCCTTCCTTGTCCGCGTCCAAAATCGCGACAAGCCCGCATTCGGGAATGTCCAATCCCTCGCGCAGCAGGTTGATGCCAACCAGCACGTCATACACACCCAGCCGCAGGTCACGGATCAGTTCGATGCGCTCGAGCGTTTCGACATCGCTATGCATGTAGCGGACCTTGATCCCCGCCTCGTGCATATATTCGGTCAAATCCTCGGCCATCCGCTTGGTGAGCGTCGTCACCAGCGTGCGATAGCCAGCTTCCGCCGTTTTCTTAGCCTCGACGATCAAATCCTGGACCTGCTCTTCGACCGGCTTGATCTCGATGGGCGGATCAATCAGCCCGGTGGGGCGGATCACCTGTTCGGCAAACACCCCGCCGGTCTGCTCCATTTCCCAGCTGCCAGGCGTCGCCGAGACATAAGTGGTCTGCGGCCGCATCGCCTCCCACTCGTTGAAGCGCAATGGGCGGTTGTCGATCGCCGAGGGCAAGCGGAAGCCATATTCGGCCAGCGTCAGCTTGCGGCGGTGATCGCCGCGCGACATGCCATTGATCTGGCCGATCGTGACATGGCTTTCATCGACGAACAGCAGCGCATTCTCGGGGAGATATTCGAACAAAGTCGGTGGCGGCTCACCCGGCATCCGCCCGGTCAGGAAGCGCGAATAATTCTCGATTCCCGCACAAGAACCCGTCGCGGCAATCATTTCGAGATCGAAATTGGTGCGCTGCTCCAGCCGTTGCGCCTCAAGCAACTTGCCCTCGCTGACCAGCTCCTTCAGCCGTTCGGACAGCTCGAACTTGATCGCCTCCATCGCCTGTTTCAGCGTCGGGCCGGGCGTAACATAATGGCTGTTCGCAAAAACGCGGACATAATCGAGGCTCGCCACCTTTTTGCCGGTCAGCGGATCGAACTCGACAATCTCCTCAATGTCATCGCCGAAGAACGACACGCGCCAGGCGGTATCCTCATAATGCGACGGGAAAATCTCGAGCGTATCCCCCTTCACCCGGAAGTTACCGCGCGAAAACCCCGCATCGTTGCGCTTATACTGCAGCGACACGAGCTTGCGGACGATCTCCCGCTGATCAACCACCTGGCCCTTTTTCAAGTCAAAGATCATCGCCGAATAGGTCTCGACCGAGCCGATGCCATACAGGCAGCTGACCGAGGCGACGATGATCACGTCGTCGCGTTCAAGCAGCGATCGCGTCGCCGCGTGCCGCATCCGGTCGATCGATTCGTTGGTTGAGCTTTCCTTCTCGATATAAGTGTCGGACCGGGCGACATAGGCTTCGGGTTGATAATAATCATAATAAGACACGAAATATTCGACCGCGTTGTCGGGGAAGAATGACTTCATCTCGCCATAAAGTTGCGCCGCCAGGATCTTGTTCGGCGCCAGGATCAGCGCGGGGCGCTGCACCGCCTCAATCACTTTGGCCATCGTGAAGGTCTTGCCCGAGCCGGTGACGCCAAGCAGCACCTGGTCGCGCTCACCCGCTTCGGTCTGCGCGACAAGCTCGGCAATCGCGGTCGGCTGGTCGCCAGCGGGGGTATAGTCCGAAACGATCTTGAACGGCCTGCCCCCTTCCAGCTTGGGCGGGCGTTCGGGCCGGTGGGGCACGAAACTGATGCCGGTTTCCGGCTCGTCGAGGCTGGTGCGAATCTGGATGGCCATGCCGGAACATATGGGGCACGCAGCGGCGCGGCGCAACCAATCGGCATCGATCGCGCGGCACCTGCTCTGTTGCCGATTGACCACCCATTGTTAGGAACATAAAAAGAACGACAGGGCGGGCGTGAGTCGCATCGCCCGATAGAGGGAGGATCGCGATGATCGGTTATGCAACATTGGGCACGAACAATATCGCCGCCGCCAGGGGCTTTTACGATGCCCTGCTCGGCAGCATCGGCGCGGCGCGGATCATGGAATTTGGCGACGATCTGGGCGGGTTCACCATGTGGGGCACCGGCTGGGACAAGCCCGGGCTGGCCGTGACCAATCCATATGACAAAAACGTCGCAACCGTTGGCAATGGCACGATGATCGCCCTGACGGTGGATACGCGCGCCAAGGTTGATGCGCTGCATGCCAAGGCGTTGGAGCTCGGCGGCACCTGTGACGGCCCGCCAGGGCTGCGCGGCGACGAAGGGCCACAGGCCTTTTACGGTGCCTATTTCCGTGATTTGGACGGCAACAAGCTGTGTGCGTTCCGGACGGGCCCGGCATGATCCTGCGCGATTGATGAGGGTCGGTGCATCCAACGCGATGCTTTTCGCGTAGCTGAGCACACGCCACAGGAGCACCGACATGACCCTGAATCGCCGTAGCTTTTTGACTGCATCGACAATTGCCGTCGCCTCTGCCGCTGTTGCCGCCTCTGGTGCTGCAGCAGCGGGGAAGCGCCGGTACGAAATCAATCTCAGCGAAGCCGAATGGAAGAAGCGGCTGACCCCGGCGCAGTTTCGCACCTTGCGGCAGGAAGCGACTGATACACCGGGTAAGAGCCCCTATCTGAACGAGCATCGCGCGGGCATTTTTGTTTGTGCGGGCTGCGCGTTGCCGGTATTTTCGTCAAAGGCGAAATTTGACAGCGGCACCGGCTGGCCGAGCTTCTTCGATCATCTGCCCGACGCGATTCACACCGAAACCGATACCCTGCTAGGGTTCGAACGCGTCGAAGTCGAATGCCGTCGCTGCGGGGGACATCTCGGCCATGTGTTTGATGACGGCCCCGCCCCGACCGGCAAGCGTTACTGCATGAACGGTACTGCGCTGAAATTCATCGCGGGTCGGGCCTGATCGGGCCCAACCCGCATAATAGCTATTGCAACGACCGATAGGCCACCCGCCACATGACAAGGCCGATCACCGCCGCAACTGCCGCGAGAATCACGCTGGTGGCGGCGGCGCTTGCCCAGCGGAACAACAGCGTCTGGATGTCACTGGGCGGCGCATCGAAAAATCCGAAACCATAGGTCTGGCTGAAGACAAAAACGACGAAGCCAGTCGCCGCGCCGACCAGCGCGGCATGGCCAGCCGTGCGTCGACCCGTCAAATGCATGACAATCCAGATCGGCGCGGCAACCGCCGTGATCGCCAGCGCACAGAGCAAGGCGCCGAGGATAAAGGCGACCGTCAGCCCCAATGGGCCGCTGGTTGATCCCATCGCCGCCAACCCCATTGCCGCCGCGCCGCCCAGCAGACCGCCGATCGCTATCGCCAACCCGGCCCGGTCGAGCGTGGTTTCATAGCGATGCATCCGCAACTCGTTCATACTCGTCTCAACCCAATCCTAAACTAGTAATCGCCCCCAATCGCTGCGACTCGCAGAGCCCCTTGGAAGCCTATCGCATGGCGCGTATGCTGGGCGTATCGAGGCAGGCAAGCAACGCTGCGCGGGGCATTGGCGGCGTCCCAGCCGGGGACGCATAAGGCGCAATCACGGTCGGCTGGCCAAAACCGACGGTATCGAACCGGCCACCCTGACGCGTGCAGGCCATGGCCGCAGCGAGCAGCCGGGGCGGCGTATCATAGCCTTCATTGCTCAGCCGAAAAGTGCCCCAATGCATGCCGATCGATCGCGATGCGCCAAGCCGACGCGCCACGTCCACTGCGTCGACCGGCCCGATATGGCTCCAATCGCCCATCTGCCCAGGCGAAAAGCGAAATGCGCCAATCGGGATCAGCGCCAGCCGCATCGGACCATAAGCCGCCGCCTCGTCCGCCCAACGCAAATCACCAGCGCCAGTATCGCCGGCGAAAAACACATTGCCGCCCGGCAACCGCACAACAAAGCTCGACCAGAGTGCCCGATTCTGGTCGCTCAGCCAGCGCGTGCTCCAATGATGGTTGCGGTTGACGATCACCTCAACGCCGGGCTTGACGGTCAACCGCCCGCCCCAATCAAGCGCCCGCGACGGCACGCCGACCCCGCCGATCACCGCATCATTGCCCAGCGACGAGACGATCAGCGGCTGATCACGGTCCCACAGCTTTTTCAGCGTCGTCAGGTCCATATGATCATAATGATTATGGCTGACCAGCACGAGATCGATCTTCGGCAGCTTGTCAAAGGCAATGCCCGGTGCGGCAACGCGTGCCGGGCCGATATCGAACGGCCCCGCCCGCGCTGACCAGATCGGATCGGTCAGGATGTTCAATCCTTGGGTCTGCACCAAAAAGGTCGAATGGCCGACCCAGGTCGCAACCATCGCATTGCCGAAAACTCGGGCGGGCACCGGTTTGGGGACCACGACAACATGATCGGGCCATTCGGGGGGCATGTCAGCCGTCTGGCCGGTCAGCCGCCGCCAGAGATAACTCCCGGCCTGGCCACGCCGTCGGCGGCGGATGTCATCATCACGATCAGGATTGCGGAATCGATCGCCATCATAATGCGCGCTCACCGGCCCCTGATAATAGATCGCATCCAGAAAATGCGGCACGATCGTGAGCGCGAGGCAAAGGAAGATAACGGCAAAGAGCACCGTCGTTCCAATCCTGCGCGCAAACCGGCTGAGCATGCCGCCCCCTGTCATACCGCACCATCGCCTGCAAGCCGGACCATCGTCACCCGACCCAGCTTGGTGCATACACCGGATCAGCCTGCTCAGCGCGTGCGGCATGACTGGCTTGCCAGCGGTGCCACCGTCACCCAGAATGCGATGATGCTCGCCGCCCTGTTGATCGCCGCCGCGCTCGTCGCCAGCCCAGCGCCAGCCCAAGCAACCGTAACCTTCGCTGATCGCCATATTGTCACGCGCAGCGCCGGTGGCCTGGCAGATCGCGCGACCAAGCGGCCGGTGCGCGCGACGGACCCGGTGCGGATCGCTTCAATCTCGAAACTGGCGGTGGCGATGGGGGTCATGCGGCTGGTTGATGCGGGCAGGCTTGATCTCGACCGCGATGTAGCGCGTTATCTTGGCTGGCCGCTGCGCCATCCCGCCTTTCCCGATACGCCGATCACGTTGCGCATGCTGCTGTCGCATACCGCGGGTGTTCGCGACGGGGCCGATTATGCGCTGGCTCTCGATGACGATCTGCCAACGCATTTGCGCCAGCCAGCGACCTGGGAAGCGACGCATGCGCCGGGCGACTATTTCAGCTATGCCAACCTCAATTTCCCGATCATCGCCGCCGTGATGGAGGGGGCAACGGGCGAACGATTTGATCGGCTGATGGCGCGGATCGTCTTTACCCCGCTTCGGATCGATGCCTGTTTCAACTGGACGACGTGCAGCGACGCAGCGGTGCAACACGCCGTCATCCTGTACCGGTCAACGGGAGAGATAGCGCGGGACAATTTGCCCGGCGCGCGGCCTGCCTGCCCCGGCTCACCCGCCCATGACGGCAGCTGCGATATCGCCCGCTATGGGCTTGCCCGCAACGGTGCGTTTTTCTCGCCCCAGGGCGGCATGCGGATCGCGATGACCGATTTGGCGCGGCTCGGCATGGCACTCAGCGGCGCGATCAAAGGCTTTCTCTCACCGTCGAGCCTTGCAACGATGACCACCCCGCAATGGCGCTTCAACGGCAGCAACGGCGACAGCGAAGGCGGCTTTTATTGCGGCTATGGGCTGGGCGTGATGCTCTTGGCCCCGCCCGGTCGCCCGGCATCCTGCCGCGACGATCCGTTTGGCGACAATCGCCTGCGGATCGGCCATGCTGGCGAGGCTTATGGCTTGCGATCGGGCCTGTGGGTGGATCCGGCAACCAAACGCGGAATCGCCTATTTCGTCAGCGCCGTGCCCGACGATGCACCAACCGGCCCGCACTCTGCCTTCACCACGGCCGAGGAAACCGCGATCGCCGCAGCAACGCCGCGCGCACGATGAACGGCATCAGCGCGAACAGAATCTGACCCGCCAGGCCGATCGGGCCAGGCAAATCGGCGCGAACATCCATAACCAAGTCCAATCCGGCTTATCCCGCTGCATGCCACCCTCGCGGCGCTGCGACAGCCTTTCGGACGAAGCAGGCCGATCAGATGCCAATGTTGACATACCGCCAATTTTGTTGCTTATACACAACATATCGTCCGTTTTTAAGAACAAAGCTAACCGATGATCTACAACCGCATTGCACTGTTCAGGGCAGATCGGGGCGTTTCACGTCGCGATCTCGCTGATGCGG
>JAIERC010000452.1 GCA_019747165.1 Sphingomonas sp.
CCATTTGATCAAATCCGGAATTTGCCAATATGGTGCGCAGTCGCTCGCTATCAAGCGCCTGATCTTCAATCGCGACATCAACCACTGCTTCAAACAGCCGACCGAGCGCGCCGCCAGCGAATCGCAGCGATCCTAATATCTCGACATGCCGCGCTATTTCAGCTGGATGCCGGATCAGTCCAGCAAGCACGGCCTTGGCCAGCACCGGATCGATGCCGCTTGCCTTCACGCCCTGCGCTTGTGGGTGATCGCCACCGGCGGGTGGGGCGGGGCGCCATTTGCCGCCCTTTTGGGTGTTGGCCGTGCGCGGTGCATTCCACACGCGCGGCGGCGGCGCGAAATGGGCATCGAAGCGGCGGCGGAAATCGCTGAGATATTCATGCTTCACCGATGGATCGGCGATGGTCTGGGCCAGCTCGTTCAGCCGTTGCTTCAGCCCCGCGCGCTCTTCGGGCGTGCCGAGGGGGCCAGCGGCAAGTTCGCTCGTCCACAACCGCTCGACGAGTGGCTGGGTCTCGGCAAGCACCGCCTCGAAAGCGGCTGGCCCCTTGGCGCGGACCAGATCATCGGGGTCCTGACCCGGCGGCAGCGTTGCAAAGGCCAGGCTCCGCCCTGGTGCCAGCATTGGCAAGGCGCGAAGTGCGGCCCGGAGTGCGGCCTTTTGCCCGGCACTATCGCCATCGAAGCACAGGACGGGGACATCGGACAGCCGCCACAGCCGCTCAAGCTGGGCCTCGGTCAATGCCGTGCCGAGCGGGGCGACCGCTTCGCCAAACCCCGCCTGCGCCAGCGCGATGACGTCCATATAGCCTTCGACGACGATCACGCGGCCCGCTTTCCGGCTCGCCGCCGCCGCGCGATCGAGATTGTAGAGCGTGCGCCCCTTGTCGAAGAGGGGCGTGTCAGGCGAGTTCAGATATTTCGGCTCGCCGTCCCCGATCACGCGCCCGCCGAACGCAATCACGCGCCCGCGCGGATCGCGGATCGGGATCATCAGCCGACCCCGGAACCGGTCATAGGGCTCCTTCTCATCAACCTGGATGAGCAGCCCGGCCTCCACCAGCAGTGGATCGCCATATGCCTTCAACTGCGCCTTCAACTTGCCCCGCGAATCGGGCGAAAAGCCCATGCTGAAGGCTTGTGCTGTCTCTGCCTTGATGCCGCGCTTTTCCAGAACGCTGCGCGCCTCGCCGCCAGCGATCCCCATGAGCTGCTCGGTGAACCAGGCGGCGGCATCATCCATCGCCTCGTAAAGCCCTTTAGCTGCTTCCGCCTTTTGGGCAGCGCGCGGATCCATCGCGGGCAATTCCATGCCTGCCGCCTGCGCGAGTTCCTTGACCGCATCCATGAAGGGCAACCCGCGCTGATCGGTCATCCAGCGGATGGCGTCGCCATGCGCTGAGCAACCGAAGCAGTGGTAGAACGCCTTGTCGTCATTGACGTAAAAGCTCGGCGTCTTCTCGTTGTGGAACGGACAGCATCCCTTGAACTCACGCCCCGCCTTGGTGAGCTTCACCGTCTTGCCGACAAGCGCCGACAGCAAGGTCCGCGCGCGCAGTTCGTCAAGGAATTGGGCGGAAAGACTCACCTCAGCTCAGCGCCGTTTTCACCAGGCCACTCGCTTTGCTCATGTCTAGGCTGGTCGCATGCCGTGTTTTCAGCTCGGCCATCACCCGGCCCATGTCCTTCATACCGTCGGCGCCCAGCTCTGCCTTGATTGCCAGGATCGCTGCGGTCGTCTCCGCCTCGTTCATCTGCTGCGGCAAAAACGCCTCGATCACCACGATCTCGGCGCTCTCGGCATCGGCCAGCTCTTGGCGCCCGCCCTTCACATACATGTCGATCGATTCGCGGCGCTGTTTGACCATTTTCTGCAGCACTTCGACCACCAGCAGATTATCGTCATCGGGCGACTTGCCGGTCCGCGCTTCAATGTCGCGGTTCTTGATCGCTGACTGGATCAGGCGGATGGTGGCGGTGCCCGCCTTGTCCCCGCCCTTCATGGCGGTGACGAGCGCGGTCTTGATGTCGTCGCGAATCATTTCAGGTCCTTTTCGGTAATCCTCGCCTTTAGCGCGACGCGGCGATTTTTAACAGATTGACGCTGCTCGCTCGCGTCTCTAGCGACGGTGCCTTAGCGACATCGACGGTATTTCAGGAGCCTCCCCAAGAATGGCCGACGCCAAACCTATGCCCGTGACCGTTCCGAAACCCCAAGGCGCCACCGGCGTTTTGGTCCTCGCCAATGGGGATATCGCCTGGGGCAGGGGCTTTGGCGCGGAGGGCGCGGCGGTGGGCGAGGTTTGCTTTCACACCGCGATGACCGGCTATCAGGAAATCATGACCGACCCGAGCTTTGCCGGGCAGATCATCACCTTCACCTTTCCGCATATCGGCAATGTCGGCGCCAATGCCGATGATGTCGAGGCCGACGATCCCCATGCGCTCGGCATGATCGTGCGCGAGGATGTGACGAACCCCAGCAATTTTCGCAGTGTTGAGCCGCTCGATGTGTGGATGAAAAAGCATAATCGCATTGGGCTTTCGGGCATCGACACGCGGGCGCTGACACGGCGCATCCGCAGCGGTGGCGCGCCCAACGGGGTGATCGCGCACGCGGCGGACGGCAAGTTCGACATCCCCGCCCTGCTGGCAAAGGCACAGGGCTGGCCAGGGCTGGAGGGCATGGACCTCGCCATCGACGTGACGACGCAAACGCATTTCGGCTGGGAAGGCGGCGTGTGGCGGCTTGGGGCGGGGTATGGCGACGGTGCTTCGACTTCGCTCAGCACGAACGGAAATGAGGGTCCGGTTTCCCAACCCCCGTTCGCCCTGAGCGAAGTCGAAGGGCACGCGCACCGCCCCCACGTCGTCGCGATCGACTATGGCGCAAAACGCAACATTTACCGCAACCTAGTCGCCGCAGGAGCTCGCGTCTCGGTTCTCCCCGCGACCGCGACCTTCGATCAGGTAATGGCGCTCAACCCCGACGGCATCTTCCTCTCCAACGGCCCCGGCGACCCCGCCGCGACTGGCGAATACGCCGTCCCCGTCATCCGCCAGCTGCTCGAAACCAAGCTGCCGCTGTTCGGCATCTGCCTCGGCCACCAGCTTCTCGCGCTCGCGGTCGGCGGGCAGACCACCAAGATGTTCCAGGGCCACCGCGGCGCCAACCACCCGGTCAAGCGGCTGAGCGACGGCGCGGTGGAGATCACCAGCATGAACCACGGCTTCGCGGTGGAACGGGAGTCGCTGCCCGCGGGCGTGCGCGAAACGCATGTGTCGCTGTTCGACGGCAGCAACGCGGGGATCGAGCTGGAAGGCGGGCGGGCGTTCAGCGTGCAATATCACCCCGAGGCGAGCCCGGGGCCGCAGGACAGCTTATATTTATTTGAGCGGTTTGTTGGGATGATTAGCCAATGAACACGGGTCGCGAGCGGGCGATTCAGGGTAATGCCGACGGACTCTGCGGCCCGTACGCGATCATGAACTTTCTTGTGTGGAAGGATGAAATCCCTGCTGACAAAGCTGCTGGAACGTCGGCCTACCAGGAAGCATTCCGCTACGTAATGGAAGCAGCCGAACGGGCGGGGCTGCTCTCGGCACACAAATTATACTCTGGCTTTGAGTGGCCCGATTTGATTGTCGTGTTCAATGAATACGCGGAGCGTAATTATTTCGACTACGTCGCCGTTCCACTAATAAAACTTCATTCTCGGATCGCCAAACTGTCCAATGAAAGTCTTTGGGGCGCCATTGTCGATGCTGAGGGGGCGGCAGTGGCATCGGTTCAAAAAGGCGGGCATTGGGTTCTAATTTACAAGAGGGATGGAGCCGGCGGATTTTCGGTACTCGATGCAACTGCCGGTAATCCGAAGACTGAACTGAAGAAGGCATGGTCCCTGCGCGATGGGATGGCGATGCTACCTAAAGACAGTGATCTGTTGAAAGATATCTAATGCCCAAACCCACCGCCATCTCCTCCATCCTCGTCATCGGCGCTGGCCCGATCGTCATCGGTCAGGCGTGCGAGTTCGATTATTCGGGTACGCAGGCGATTACTCCTCCCATGGGTTCACGGTAACGATGTCGATATCGGCGAAATCGCGCACGTTTCGCGTCGCCAGTGGGACGCCCAACGCCAGGGCTTGTGCGGCGACGAGCGTATCGAATTGTCGTGAGCCAACGCGCTGCTCTGAAATCAACACTTTGGACCCAAACTCAGCCCATTTGGCGGCATGCAAGATGTCGAACGGGACGATGCGCCCCTCATGGCGGGCAATCAGCCGATCCAGCCATGCCAGCAACATTGCGCGTTTACGTTCGCGCGGTGTCGTGCGGATGCCGATCGTCAATTCGGCTGCGACAATGGCCGATAGCAATGTCTCGTTTCTGCGCGCGAAGAGCCAATCGACCACCTTGTCATCGGGGCGCGGCTTAACGATTTCGCTGAAGACGTTGGTATCAACTAAAATCATTGAACTGGAACGGGATGATTCGATCGCCCAACCCCCTGAAACTCAAATTGATCTCAGCACCGGGGCGCGTCATCTCGATCAGTTCGTGAACCCAATCATCGCCCCAGTCGCGCGTTGGCCAGGACGGGGCCGGTTCGACCTCATCACGGGCAGCACGATCAGCGGGAGCAGGCTTTTCCAACGGTCTTCGTCTCCAATCAGCACGAATAATAGCACAAAGGCGGTCTGAGAACCAATGCCCAAACGCACCGACATCTCCTCCATCCTCGTCATTGGCGCTGGCCCGATCGTCATCGGTCAGGCGTGCGAGTTCGATTATTCGGGCACGCAGGCGATCAAGGCGTTGAAGGAGGATGGCTACCGCATCATCCTCGTCAATTCGAACCCGGCCACGATCATGACCGATCCCGAGCTGGCTGACGCCACCTATGTCGAGCCGATCACGCCCGAGATCGTGCGCAAGATCATCATCAAGGAGCGCCCTGATGCGGTGCTCCCCACGATGGGCGGGCAGACCGCGCTCAACACCGCGCTGGCGCTGTTCAACGACGGCACGCTGGCCGAATTCGGCGTCGAGATGATCGGCGCCGATGCCGAAGCCATCGACAAGGCCGAGGACCGGCAGAAATTCCGCGACGCGATGACCAAGATCGGCCTCGAATCCGCGCGCTCGGGCATCGCGCATACGCTCGACGAGGCGCTCGCCGTGCTCGAACGCACCGGGCTACCCTCCATCATCCGCCCGAGCTTCACGATGGGCGGCACCGGCGGCGGCATCGCTTATAACCGCGAGGAGTTTGAGGTCATCGTCCGCTCCGGCCTCGACGCGTCGCCCACCACCGAAGTGCTGATCGAGGAATCGCTGCTCGGCTGGAAGGAATATGAGATGGAGGTGGTGCGCGACCGCGCCGATAACGCCATCATCATCTGCTCCATTGAGAATATCGATCCGATGGGCGTCCACACCGGCGATTCGATCACCGTCGCGCCCGCACTGACGCTGACCGACAAGGAATATCAGATCATGCGCAACGCGAGCATCGCGTGCTTGCGGGAGATCGGCGTGGAGACGGGCGGCTCAAACGTGCAGTTTGCGGTTAACCCCATCGACGGGCGGCTGATCGTGATCGAGATGAACCCGCGCGTTTCTCGATCCTCGGCGCTGGCGTCCAAGGCAACGGGCTTCCCGATCGCCAAGGTCGCGGCGAAGCTGGCGGTCGGCTACACGCTTGACGAGATCATGAACGACATTACAGGCGCGACGCCCGCATCGTTCGAACCGACCATCGACTATGTCGTCACCAAAATCCCGCGCTTTGCGTTCGAAAAGTTCAAGGGCGCCGAGCCGCTGCTCAACACCGCGATGAAATCGGTCGGCGAGGTAATGGCGATCGGCCGCAACATTCATGAATCGCTGCAAAAGGCGTTGCGCGGGCTGGAGACGGGCCTGAGCGGCTTCAACCAGGTCGATGCCCTGGTCGGCGCGCCGCGTGCCGAAATCGAGGCGGAGCTTGCGCGCCCGACGCCCGATCGGTTGCTGGTCGCGGCCCAGGCGCTGCGCGAAGGCTTCACCGTCGCCGAGGTCCATGCGATCGCTAAATATGATCCGTGGTTCCTGGAGCGTATTGCGGAGATTGTCGCGGCCGAAAACGAAGTTGCCACCAATGGCCTGCCGCGTGATGCGCAGGGTATGCGCCGCCTGAAGTCGATGGGCTTTTCGGACAAGCGCCTCGCCTATCTCGCACTGAAATCGGCGAATCTGCGCGAGGGGACTGAACGCGGGATCGCGCGCGGATCGGGGCTGATCCACGAAGTCGTGCAGGCGATGACTGGCGGCGTGACCGAGGCCGAAGTTCGCGCGCTGCGCCACAAGCTCGGCGTACGGCCCGTTTTCAAGCGGATCGACACATGCGCCGCAGAGTTCAACGCCAAAACGCCCTATATGTACTCCACCTATGAAGCGCCTAGCTTTGGCGAGCCCGAGTGCGAGAGCCAGCCGACGAGCGCCCGAAAGATCGTCATCCTGGGCGGCGGGCCGAACCGGATCGGGCAGGGAATCGAGTTCGATTATTGCTGCTGCCACGCCTGCTTCGCACTGCATGATGCGGGCTATGAGACGATCATGGTCAACTGCAACCCGGAGACGGTGAGCACCGACTATGACACGTCCGACCGGCTTTATTTCGAGCCGCTGACCGCGGAGGATGTGCTCGAAATCCTGCATGTCGAGCAGCAGAACGGCACGTTGGAGGGCGTCATCGTCCAATTCGGTGGGCAAACGCCCCTGAACCTTGCCAAGGCGCTTGAGGATGCGGGTATCCCGATCCTTGGCACCAGTCCCGATGCGATCGACCTGGCCGAGGATCGCGAGCGCTTCGCAGCGCTGATCACCAAGCTCGGCCTGCGCCAGCCGGCCAACGGCATCGCGCGCAGCCGTGACGAGGCGATCGCGGTCGCGCAGCGCATCGGCTATCCGGTGCTGATGCGGCCCAGTTACGTGTTGGGTGGCCGCGCGATGGAGATTGTCGACGGGCCCGACCAGCTCGACAATTACATCCAAACGGCGGTCCGCGTGTCGGGCGACTCGCCGGTCCTGATCGACCAATATTTGCGCGACGCGATCGAAGTCGATGTCGATGCGATCTGCGATGGCGTTGATGTGTGCGTGGCCGGTGTGCTCCAGCATATCGAGGAAGCCGGCGTCCACTCGGGGGACAGTGCTTGCTCGATTCCGCCTTATTCATTGTCGGCTGATGTAATCGCTGAGATCGAGCGCCAGACGACCGTGTTGGGCGGGGCACTCTCCGTCAAAGGGCTGATGAACATCCAATTCGCGGTGAAAGACGGGCTCGTCTATCTGATCGAGGTCAATCCCCGCGCCAGCCGGACGGTCCCCTTCGTCGCCAAGGCGATCGGCGCGCCCATCGCCAAGATTGCAGCGCGAGTGATGGCGGGTGAGAAGCTTGCGGATCTGCCAGCGGTTGATCGCCATATCGATTATTTTGCGGTGAAAGAGGCGGTTTTCCCCTTTGCGCGCTTCCCTGGCATCGATCCGGTACTCTCACCAGAAATGAAAAGTACCGGTGAAGTCATGGGAATCGATCCCGATTTCACGCTCGCTTTCGCCAAGGCGGAGCTTGGCGCCGGGACAATCCTGCCGCGCTCGGGAACGGCCTTTGTCAGTGTGAAGGACAGCGACAAAACAGTTATCCTGCCGGCGGCCCGCACCTTGGTCGAGCATGGCTTTGGGATCGTCGCAACGGGCGGCACGGCCGATTTCCTGATCAGCCACGGTGTGCCCGTTGAGCGCGTGAACAAGGTTGCGCAGGGCAGGCCGCATATTGTTGACCGGATCAAAGACGGCAAGGTCGCTTTAATCTTCAACACCACCGAAGGCTGGCAATCGCTAAAGGACTCGCAACCAATCCGTGCCTGCGCGCTGGCACAGAAGATCCCATATTTCACGACAGCCTCGGCCAGCGTGGAGGCCGCGAAGGCAATTGCAGCACTTTCAACGCAAAGCCTTGAAGTACGTCCATTGCAATCCTATTATTCCCATTCGCATAGTTGACCCCGACATTGATAAATGCGTGCGGGCGGACCCTGTGGGTCTGCGCGGGAACAGGGATTTTTACGAAGGACGCAATCGATGGCGACGGTAGACAAGATGCCGATGCTGCAGGAAGGCTATGATAAGCTTTCCAAAGAACTGAAGCGGTTGAAGGCCGAACGTCCGCTGATCGTTGACGCGATCGAGGAAGCGCGTGCGCATGGCGATTTGTCCGAAAACGCCGAATATCACGCCGCGAAGGAACGGCAGGGCCAGATTGAAGCCTCGATCAGCGATATCGAGGATAAATTGTCGCGCGCCCAGATTATCGATCCGAAGGAGATGTCGGGCGACAAGGTGGTATTTGGCGCAACGGTTACGCTGATGGACGAGGACGACAAGCCGATCAGATACCAGATCGTCGGCCAGACCGAGGCGGACGCCAATGTCGGGCGCATTTCTTACAATTCGCCGCTTGGTCGCGCGCTGATTGGTCGCAAGGTTGATGATGAAGTTGAGGTGACGGTGCCGTCAGGCGATCGTTATTACCTTGTTTCAAAGGTGGAATTCATCTGAGACGCTCAGCGCTTGACGAGACTCCCGCAACGAT
>JAIERC010000346.1 GCA_019747165.1 Sphingomonas sp.
AGCCAGTCCTGAGCGCCTGCCTTGGCAGGCAGTCGAAGGGCTCAGCCCGAACGGGTATGAGGTTGAAGCGACCTAACCTCATCGCGCTCTAAAAAGCATAACGCAGGCCAACGCGGACATCGCGCCCGGCTAGGGGCGCAAAATCCTTGAGCAGGCTGGCATGACGGCGACCGGTCGCATCAAGCAGATTGGCCGCAGCGATCCGGAACTGCAGCGCCGAATCGCGCCCCAATGGTCGCCAGGCCATGGAGAGATTGACCATCGCAAAGCCATTTGTCGGCGTCTCGAAGCGCGAAATCCGCTGCTGGTCGAACACATATTCGATTTCAGCCCGACCGTTAAGCGCCGGCGATCCTGCCTCTGCCCCGAACAGCACGCGCAGCGGCGGAATGCGTGGCACTGGCGATCCGTCTGACAGCGTTGCCCGCGTGTAATCGATCAAGCCGTCGAGCTTGACCGACCAGTCATTGACGCGCGCGACATCAACCGATCCCTGCACTTCAAAACCCAGATAGCGCGCGCCGTCTTCCAGAAACTGGAACACCGGCAGGCCATCAACGATCACGCCAGTTTCGCGCGCAAAGATGTAATTGGAGAAATAGGTATAGTAGAAAGTCGCGCTACCGTTCCAGCCACGCCCCTTGCCGCGCAATATTGCCTCTATCCCGTAAGAGGCCTCGACACCCAGCGTCGGATTGCCAATCAACTGCCCTTGGGTGCCAGGATCGACGCCCTGGGTGAAAAGCTCTTCCACCACCGGCGCACGCTGTGAATAATGGCCATTCAGCGCAATCTTCCAATCGCTCGACAGCGCATAATTGCCCCCGCCCGACAGCGAAAACAGATCAAATGTCCGGTCAATCGCTGGATTGGCAAGGATCGAGTCAATTACTGAGGTGATGCCGACATGCTCATAGCGAAAGGAGGCTTCCAGCTTGATCGCGTTGAGGTTCAGTTCATGCAGCGCAAAAAACGCGATCTGTTCGGTTTGCGATGGCGGCAATAACGGCGCCGGGCCAGTAACACGGAAATCCCGCGCGTAAAATTGCCCGCCAAGCGTTGATTTCAGGTCACTGCCCGGCTGGCCGAGCACCGCTTCCAGCCGCGCTTCATAGCCCAGGTTCAGGAAGGTTGCGCTAACGGGTCCGCCGACGATTACTTCATTATGCTTGTAATCGGCCCAGCCAAAGCGACCGCGCAGCGTTTGCAGCAGCCCCTTGCCGTCAATCTCGAAACGAACATCGACCCGCTGCTGATCAAGATCAATGAAGGTATCGGGCACTGGGGTGGCAGGATCGAGCGAAAAGCGCGTCGGCAGGCCGTAGATGCTCTCATAATTGCTGAACGAAAAGCCGATATGGCCATTGGGCAGGATCAACGACGCGCCGCCCGCGAGCTCCCAGGTTTCAAACTGCGTGTTGGGCAAAATGCCCCGGAGATCGGCCAGCGAGGCGATGGCGGGGTCAGCCACGGCGCGCGCCTGCGCCCGGGCAGTGGGGCCAAGAATAAAACCGCCAGTGCGCACCGAGGCGGCATCAAGATATTGCCCGTCGAGATGCAACACGACATGCGGGGCGGCCTCGGCATCGATCCGCAAGCCAAGCGTGCGTTCGGCGGCCGCGCTGCCAAATCCGGCGGCGAGGACGGCATCAATCCCGTCGCGCGGATCGCGCCGGGCGATCCGCCCGCTAACCGCGTTGACCACGCCGCCTTCGGATCCAGACGCATAGAGCAGGGTCACTGGCCCACGCAGCAGCTCAATCCGATCGGCAACGATCGGGTTCAGCGCAACCGCATGATCGGGGCTGGTATTAGAGGCATCGAGCGTGCCGATCCCGTCGATCAGCAGCCGCGCGCGTTCCCCCTGAAAGCCGCGCAGCACGGGCCTTGAGGCGCTGGGACCGAACGAGGTTGAGGAAGCACCCGGCAGATGCGCCAGCGTTTCACCGATCGTCGATCGCGCCTGAACCGCCAGCGCCTCTCCGGTCAGAACAGTGCTGGAGGCGGTTTCACTGGTACGGAAGCGCAGGCGGGTGCCGGTGACGACAATGTCGGGCGGGATATCCGCCATGGGCACCATATCGAGCGCTTCGCTGACGGTCATGCCATCAACCATTGCGGACATCTGGTCCGGAGACATGGTTTGGGCGTCAGGTGCACTGACCGGCGCCGCGCTTTGTTGCGCGGCGCCGGCAGCAGGTATCGATGGTGGCACGGTTTGTGCCACGGTCGGGGCGGCGGGGATGATGAGTAGCGCCGCCCCGACGATGGCCTTATTCGGGGGGAGGGGAAAGGCCATCGCTCCGTGTCTTTGTGCCTCCAATGCTTAGTTGATGCGGTAAACCACGGGGCAGTTCACCACGAAGCCCACCGCGCGGAATGCGCCGCCATCCAGGCTTTGCAGGAAACCGCGATCGTCCATTTCAGCGGCCTGCAGCGCGCTGGTAATGCGATAGCGATAGCCCTTCTTGATCGCTTCATCCTTCCAGACCAGCGGGAAAATCCGCCACATTGGCGAATAGTCCAGGTTGATCGTTGGGATGCCGCCCAGCACGTTGAGTGGACCACCTTCACCGCTCAGCGCGCTGACCAGACCCTGGCGATGCGGATTGTCCTTGCCGGTCGGCCCGTTGACGACGACGACGATGCGCTCGGCGGCTTCACCAGGCGACGCATCTTCCAGCGCGAAGGGCAGATCGGCCAGAGCTGGGGCAAAGGTAGCGGTTTCCAGGCTGGCGACCAATGGATTATTGGCTTCGGTCGACAGATAGAAGATCGGCTTGTCGAAGGTGTAGCCAAGCGTCAGCTTCAGCGTCACCGTCTCATCGCGCGGACAGATGGCCACGACCTTGTCATGCACCTTGGCGTGATCGACATTGCCGTCGCACATCGTGTTGAGTTCAGCTTCAGACGCTTGCGACACGACTGGCGCGTTCATGATCACCGACTTTGACGAATTGTCGATATAGACCATTGGCGAGTAAGCGGCATCGCCAACCGAACCGGGCTGGAAGCTTTTGGGCGGGAAGGGATTGGCCGCATCGCCGGGCACCACCGAGAGTACCGGCTTGAAATCAACCGAACCGGCGTTGAACGTGAAGCTGCCGTCCTTTTCGATCGTCGCATGACGGGTTGCAGCACCGGTCAGGCTATAGGCCATTTTCGGCGAATAGTTGACGCCGTGCAGGTTCGACAGATTTTCATCGGTCGTGTCGGTGATGATGAACCACACCGGCGTGCCATTCTTCAGCTTGCCCTTGCGCAGCGGCAAGGTCGCGGTGCCCTTCTCCAGATCGATATTCGCCGATTTCATCAGCACCACCGGCCCCAGAAATTCAGGCTTCACTTCAGAAGGCGAAGGCTGGGCCGTGATCGTGCGCTGATCAGGATAGATTGCTGCGGGTGCGCGGCGAATTTCCGACAGCGGCCGACCTTCCTTGCCGCGGACGACGACGTCAGCGCTGGCCGGCATAGCTGTAGCAATGGCGACCAGGCCGGCCGCACCTGCAAGCAGGGTGAATTTGGTAAAGCGTGCATTTGGCATGAGGCCACTCCCGGTTATTGGCGTGCGGCCACATCCAGAAAATCCTGTCGACCGCTGCATCCCTATCGCGCCGGGCTGCCGATCAATGCTTTCAGGATGCCGTTGCTTTTGCGAATCCTTGCGGTGAGATGAATATTTTTGTGATTTTTGTTCGATAAGACGCCAGAACCCGCAATATCACGATAGCGCACGGCTCCAAGTTCGGCGTAGAAGGCTAGGCAGGAGCTGCCCGATCATGCCCTTAAATGCGCCGCACCCTTGGAGTTTGATGCTGCAGCGCGGGCAGCCTGACCCCCCGCTGCCGATGACGTTGGTAACGCTGCGCGGGACCGAAGGTGCCTGCACGGACGAGATTGCTTTTTACGCTGGCGCCGAATTCGACGCCCTGGTCGATTGGGCGACATCTGGCAGGTTTGTCATGGCTTTCGTCGCCGGTGATCGGGACGAGCTGGTGCTGCTGTGCACTGAATCGGTCGATGCGATGCGGATACAAGTCAGTCAATTGCCGCTGGTCATTGCCGGTCTCGCCCAGGCCGATATCCGGTCTGTCGCCACGCTTAGATTGGCCGGGCGCCCGATCCCAATACACTGAAATTTTCAATGATTGCGGTGCGGCAGACGCGGGCAATTGGACGGTAAGACTATCTGAATATTGCGGTTTTCTGGCACGATCTCCCCAATTACGTGACCATGTAACATGCTCAAATGATAAGATGATCCCCGCTCCAGTCCGCAGCGCACGGCAGTAACGCCGTGCAGCGGCCGAGCAAGACCTTGGGGGTCAACATGAATATTCACCTACCCGCGACGGCGGCGTTCTACGCCGAAACTGGCGCGCTAGCCTATGATTCGATTAATTTTTCCGGCAAGCCGAAAGCCCAGCGACTCTCGCAATCGCAAAGCCGCATTGACGTGATTCGCCACGCCGGCGTCGTCGGCCCATTCACCGCGACCGCTTCGGGCCATCCTGCAGACTATGACGCGCTGATGCTCAACCTGACATCATCGGGTCGCCTGCGCGGACGGATCGGTGACACCAAAATCGACAAGACGCTGCAGCGCGGCCATGTCAGCTTCGTGCCCGCTCAATGCCCGGTCGCGCTGGAATTTCCGGCCAACCATCAAGCGCTGGGGCTGTTCATGCCCGCCAGCGAGATGCAGCGCATGACGGCAGAATTGGGTGCCAATGCCGTTGGCCCCATTGCGAGTGAGCGCCAGGACCGACTCGCCCAGATCATGGCCATGATCGAAACGGAGATCCGCGCGCCCGGCTTTGCCGCTGATCTAATGATCGATGGGCTGGTGCGCGCAATCGGTGCGATCTTGGTCCGGCATGAATCGATGCCACCAATGGATGATGCGAGCCGCATCCACCTCTCACCCGTGCGGCTGGCGCGCGTCATCGACTTCATCGAATCGCGACTCGATGAAGAAATCAGCCTGGCAGACATGGCCGCCGTGGCTGGCCTCTCCGCTTTTCATTTCTCGCGCGTGTTCAAGATGGCAACCGGGGAGACCCCGTACCATTTCCTCGGATCGCGTCGGTTAGGCCGCGCCCGATCGCTATTGCTGAATAGCGAATTGCCACTTGCCGAACTGGCGCTGAGCTGCGGCTTTGCCAGCCAGTCGCACTTTACGGCAGCCTTTACCAAGGCAATGGGCGTGCCGCCCGGCCGCTATCGCAAGCAAATTGCAGACTAATCCCGATTTGTCGCATTTCGGGGCGGCGCCCGGGCCGGCGCTGCCAACACCAAAGCAATTTACGAATAAACAGCACAGCCTTCGAAAGAAGGACCCGCAGCGCGGCGCTATTCAACTCATCTCTTTGTAAGGGGTTTGGCCATGCGTTCTATGATCTCAACTTTTGGTTTCGCCAGTGCTGCAGCCGTTTTGGCGTTGACTGCGGGTGGCACGGCCTATGCACAGGATGACACCCAGGCGCCAGCGCCGGCGGCGGGCGAATGGGTGCCGTTGGACGGCAGCCGCTTCGGCGATGAGCTCACCGAAAAATGGATTCCGGTGCCTAATGGAGACAGCGGCGCGCCGCGCCAGGGCTGGCTTGCCACTGCCGACGGCTTTTTCACCCGCGAAGTGCATCTTGCCGCTGCCTATACCCAGGCGTCGGGGCCAGATTCCTGGGGCGTTCTCGGCCGCTTCCATTATCCCTTCAGCCGCCGCCTCTGGGCCGGGATTGAAGTGCCCTTTTATCAGGAATCGCAAGGGCGCGGTAACTTTGGCGATATCACGCTCACCACGCAGGTGATGCTCGCTGAAACCCGCAACCTGTCAATCAACGCCGGGGTCGGCTGGCGACTGCCAACCGGATCGGTCGTCCAGGGCAACAAGGTTTTTGCAGCACAGCCGCAGATCAACCTGTGGACCGATGTGGGCCGTGGCTTTTCGATCCGCGGGCGGGTGGCCTATGAATTCGCTGACCGCAATCTGCCCGACAATTTTGTGCTCAATGCCTCAATTGGCCAGACGGTGACGCCACACAACCCCGCCCCTTTTGGCGATCTGACCTGGTATGTTGCCGCCAATTGGCGTGAACCGACCACGGGACGCGGCAATAGCTTTGTCAGCATCACGCCGGGCATGCGTACCCATATCGGCAATAATCTGTTCCTGTTGGCCGGGGTGGAGTTTCCCGTCATCAACAGAAACCAGTCGTTCAACGAGCGGTATATTCTTCAGCTCGTGCAGGGCTTTTAACCGATCAGGGTTTTTAACAGAATCGCCGCCGCAGCCATCATCCCCGGACGCGGCGGCGATACTCTGCCGGGGTAACCCCCATTCGTTCGCGGAAACGCGCGGAAAAATGGGCATGGGTGGCAAAGCCAGATTTTTGCGCGATTTCGGCGATTGGCGCGTTGCTATGCTGCAACAAATGCTGTGCAGCGCGCAGCCGTTCGTTGAGCAGAAAGGCATAAGGCGGCAGCCCCGTGCTTTCGCGAAATGCCCGAACGAAATGATACCGACTATAGCCAGCGATCTGGGCAAGATCGCTGAGCGAAATCCGCTCGGCCAGATTGCCACGCACAAAGTCACGCACTCGCGCGATCGTCGGCCGCGTCAGCATCAGCTTAGCTGGTTCCCGGAATGCTGCGCCACTGGTCGACGTGGTGGCTAACCGAATCAACAACGCATCCAGATAAAATTCGGCAACCGTGTCCCATTCGGGCTGCCCGCGCGAAGCGAGCATCAATTCGAACAACCGGGCAACATGCGGATCCGGCCGACCAATCGCCTCCGCAAATCCAACGCTGCGTGGATCACGATCAAAATTCTCCGCGACCATGCCAGCAAAGCGATCGGGCGCGACATAGAGATGAGCAAAGGCAATCGGGCCCTGTGTCTGCCAACGATAGGTGCTGCCGCTTTCAACCGTCGTGCTGGCCCCCTCTAGCGCATCGACAGTCCGGCGCGGCCCGCCGCCGGTGCGCTCGATTCGCTTTGGACCGCCCTGGTGCAGAATGATGAGATGATGATCGAGCGCCGGCTGGCGCATATCCGGATTGGTATCCGACCAGGATTGCAGCGAGGCGCGATCGAGATAAGCCGGTTCAGGAAAATGCGTCGCTTCATCGAACGCCATCGCCCCCGAATAGCGCGTCAATGGCGCAGACATCGCCCAGTCGCGCCATTGTTCGGGGCGAATCTTCGTTGAACTCAAATCGACAACTGACACGGTACGCACCCTCCCAAGAGCTTTCCGCAACAGTTGACGATAGGGGCATTACCTTGCCGAGCAACCGACGAAACCGTCTGAATGTGCGACAGATTCGAATTATGGTATCGAATCGTCTTCAAAGCCGCGTCGGCAGCGGCCTTGGGGCTTTAATCCAGCCGCTGATCAAGACGGCAGCAGGGCTATGATATGATCGGCGCTATCGTCGGCGCAGCCGGGCAGCCAGGCTCCGCAGGGCCGGCTTCTGCGGCGTGATTGCCAATCGGCTTTCGCTGTCGCCGCTATGGTGATCAAAATAAACGACGTCGCCATTCTCGATCACCTTGAGCCGGGCATAGGGCAGACGGGGGGATATTTCTTGCCGCGCCAACGTTTCGGGATCGATGATGCAGATCGTGAACCCGCCCGAAACGAAGCTGGAGGCGTAAACCTTGCCCTCATGAAACAAGGCCGGCGGCAAGTAGCGATAATTGCCGCGCGGTTCACGGCCATCAATCTTCAGCAAGCCACAGCCCGGGCCACCCTTGCCGACTTCCAGAATGTCATCCCAGTTGAGCCGTTCGTCCGTCATCACTCTGTGTCCCGCATTGATGCCTGCACGTCATTTATCGCCATGTACCAGAATCTTGGCTCGATCCGCCAGCCGCGCGACGGCGGCACTGTGGATGCCGGGGGTGGTCGCCAGCAGCCCAAAGGCCTGAGCGCTGGGCGTATTAAAGGCAAGCGGCGCGCCAAACGCATCGGTCACCGACGCCCCGGCCTCCATCGCGATCAACGCAGCGGCGGCAATGTCCCATTCAAAGCCCCAGCGCAGCGTTGCCACCAGATCTGCCTCATCGGCGGCGACCATCGCAATTCTGAGTGCGATCGAATTGGGTTTGGCGACCAGCACCAGATCGCTGTCGGCGCTGGGCAGCACATCATTGGGAACACGCGCACCAGCAAATGCCGTGCGCGAACCGGCACGCACCGGCTGGCCGTTGCGCTGGGCGCCCGCCCCCATCGCCGCGCGCCACACTTCGCCGCGCGCCGGGGCATCGAGCACGCCGATCACTGGCAGCCCCTGATCGACCAGCGCAATCGACACCGCCCAGCCCGGTCGACCGCGCAGATAATCGCGAGTGCCATCAATCGGATCGACCACCCACAAGCGCCGACAGGCGAGCCGATCCGCATTGTCGGCGGTTTCCTCGGACAGCCAGCCCGCTTCGGGATCGAGCGCAAACAATCGGGTGCGGAGCAACGCATCGACCTCCAGATCGATATCGCTGACCGGGTTGCCGGGCGATTTCTCCCAGCGGCTGAAATCGTCGCTCCAGCGCGCCATGGCCAAGCGGCCGGCTTCGGCGGCGATCGCCGCGACGGCATCGACCAGGGTATCAGCCACTCGCCACCGTCATCCCCTCCAC
>JAIERC010000016.1 GCA_019747165.1 Sphingomonas sp.
TGCTGGAGCGGAAAGGCAAGCTGGAAGGGCAGCTCATCGGCAAGAGCCCGTGGCTGCAATCGGTGCATTTGGTGGGGGATGCGGCGATTGGGGATCTGGTCGACGTGGAGATTGTCGAGGCGGGCGCGAATTCGGTGATGGGGGTGCGGACATCCATAGGTTCAATTGCATGATGTTGAATTCGCAGACCTGGACCTGGGCAGTGCCATTATTGGCATCTGCTTTGGCTCTCGCAGGCGTAATTCTTACGCTGTATCTACAGAATAGAAATTTCCATCGACAGATAAGAGCGACTCATACACTTAAAATAGCTGAGATGCGGCAAGCATGGATTAACAGTCTGCGAGATGCGATGTCGGTGTTCCAATCATGGGCTGTTACCCCGGACTTAGATCATACAGAGAAGCGAGAGTTTTACGAAGCTGGAACGAAAATTGAATTGTTTATGAACCCGGAAGATGAGGATTATGAAGCACTTCAGCACGTAATGTATGAATTTTTGGGCGCTGCAGACCCTGGTGAGAAATATGCAGCGAACCCAAAATACGTTGAAGTCTGTCAGCGCATTCTCAAGCGCGAATGGGAAACGCTGAAATCGGAAATCCACTCGGCGGGCAAATAAATTCCCATCAAGCCCGCCCCCACTTTCCCCCTGTCCACCCCGCGCCCGATCTGCCAAACTCTCCCACGGATGCAGCACGCCCGCCCTTCCCACGCGACCCCCGGCGATTCTCGCCGCAGCGGTCGCGTCATCGGCCCGCAACGATCTCACCCTACCCGCAACCTCAGCACCTTAAGCCTCCTCTCTCGCGAAGGAACCGCATGAGCCGCAAGCCCGTCCCCGCCCAGTCCGGCGACCGCAGCCGCGCTGAACTCACTTTTGATCGGCCCCAGCTGATGTCCCAATTGTTCGGCGAGTTCGACAAGAACCTGTTGCTGCTCGAAAACCGACTCGGCGTGTACATCACCGCGCGCGGTAACAAGGTGGGGCTTGAGGGGACGGCAGAAGCGGTGGCCTCCGCGCGCGATGTGCTCAACGGGCTCTACAATCGCATCATCCGGGGCGAGATTATCGATACCGGGCTGATCGAAGCGGTGATCGCGATGTCCGCTGAACCGACGCTCGACGGCATCATCAGCGCGGAGGCCTCCGCCCCGCCCTCAATCATGATCCGCACCCGCAAGAAGACGATCGTCCCGCGCACCGTCGCGCAGGCGCATTATATGCGCGAATTGCTCAATAACGACATCATCTTCGCGCTCGGGCCAGCGGGCACCGGCAAGACCTATATCGCCGTCGCGCAGGCCGTCGCGCAGCTCATCACGGGCAGCGTCCAGCGGCTGATCCTGTCGCGCCCGGCGGTTGAGGCAGGTGAAAAGCTCGGCTTTCTGCCCGGCGACATGAAGGAAAAGGTCGATCCGTACCTTCGCCCCCTGTACGATGCGCTCAATGACTGCCTGCCCGCCGAACAGGTTGAGCGGCGCATCGCGAGCGGTGAAATTGAAATCGCGCCGATTGCCTTCATGCGCGGCCGCACGCTTGCCGATGCGTTCATCATCCTCGACGAAGCACAGAACACCACGCCTGCGCAGATGAAGATGTTCCTCACCCGCTTCGGCGAGAACAGCCGCATGGTCGTGTGCGGCGATCCCAAGCAGACCGATCTTCCCGGCGGCATGAACGCCAGCGGCCTGAACGACGCGGTCGGGCGGCTCGACGGGGTAGAGGGCCTGTCGATCTGCCGCTTCGGCGCAGGCGACGTTGTGCGGCATCCGATCGTCGGGCGGATCGTCGAAGCTTATGAGGGCAAGGATGGTTGACAGCCCGTTCAGCAACGCCCGGCGATCAGTTGGCGGGGCGCAGCCCGTCAACCGCCCGGGATTTTGGGCCGATCTGGGGCGCCGGGCGATCAACGTGCTACCCGGCAGCGGCGGCGAACCGCCGCTTCGCTATCGGCACCACAGTGCCACCACGCTATATGTTGGCGGTAACCGACTGCTGGTGCGACTGAAGATGGGGGATTGCGATCTTGCCTTCTTTCTCCAGGCCGATGATCGGCTGATCACCCCCTGGTTTGCGCTGACCGGCAATTATGAAGTCAGCCCGACCCGGTATTTCTACAATCGCATCAGCAGCGATAGCCACTGTGTCGATGTCGGTGCCAATTTCGGCTATTTCACATGCCTGATGGCAAAGCTGTGCCCGCAGGGGAAAGTGGTTGGCATCGAAGCAGACGCCAGCAATGCGGCGTTGGTGAATGACAATATCCTGCTCAATACGCTGCAAGACAATGCCAGCGTCGTCCACGCGGCGGCATCGACAGCGACTGGGGAGACGTTGACGCTGTATCGGCGTCCGTTCCGCTCCGGCAACACCAGCGTTACTTCAATGGGGCGCGATTTCACCGACCGGATGGGGGAGCCGCCCGAGGAACCCTTTACCGTGCCGACGTTGAGGGTAGATGATCTGCTCGATCAGATGCAGGGGCGAATCGATTTTCTCAAGATCGATGTCGAGGGTGCCGAACCGCTGGCGGTGCGGGGGGCGGCCCAGGCGATCGCAATCAATCCACAACTTCAGCTGATAATGGAGTGGTCGCCCGGACAAATCCGATTGGCAGGCTTTGACATTGCAGCATTTCTGGCCGAGCTAACCGGCTACGGCCTGACGCCTTGGCGAATCGCCGGGCCCTGGATGCGGGCGCTGTCGATCGACGATGTTGCCAACCTGCCTTATAATGCGGGGCTGATATGGCGACGATCCTGACCGGGCAGTCGTCAACCGATGTACACGGGATAAAGGCTGATGCTTGACATCGCCCTATCCGCCGAACCGATCTGGCCCGACGCCACTGACTGGGAGGCAATTGCCACCCGCGCGGCGACCGCTGCGCTTGCCGCCACCGCGTATGGCGCGCTGTCCGACGCGGCGGCGATGGTTGAAATCTCCATCCGCCTCACCGACGATGCCGAGGTGCAAGCGCTCAACCGCGATTACCGGCAGAAGGACAAGCCAACCAACGTCCTGTCCTTCCCGATGATCGCGCCCGACCTGCTCGATACGGTCGCCAATACGGATGATGGAGAAGTCCTGCTGGGCGATATCGTGCTCGCTTACGGCATCTGCGCGGCCGAGGCGCAGGACAAGGGCATCACCCTGCACGACCACGCAACGCATTTGATCGTGCACGGAACGCTGCATCTGCTAGGATATGATCACCAGGGGCAGGCAGAGGCCGAGGCGATGGAGCAGATCGAACGCGATGTGCTGGCCGCGCTCGGCATCGCCGATCCCTATCTGAACGACCACGCTAACGAGGACTAACCAACCCCAATGGCCGACGGCCCCAGTACCGAGACCGGCAATGCCGGCTCCCCCGAAGGCAGCATATGGCGCTCCTTCCGCAAATTCATCTTCGGTGAACCCGCCGATGACTCGCTCCGCGCGCAGCTAGAAGAAGCGATTGACGCGCATGAGGATGATCCCGCCCCCGATGCCCGCGGTGATCTTTCCCCGCTCGAACGCCAGATGGTGCGCAACCTGCTCCATTTTGGCGAACGCGACGCGGGCGATGTCGGCGTGCCGCGCGCGGACATCCTGGCGGTGGAGGAACAAACCAGCTTTGCCGATCTAGTGACCTTGTTCGCTGAAGCAGGGCATAGCCGCCTGCCGGTCTATCGCGAGCAGCTCGATACGATCATCGGGATGATCCATATCAAGGACGTCTTCAACATTCTGGCCACTGGCGCGCCACACCCCGCCTCAATCGCTGGGCTGATCCGCCAGCCTTTGTTTGTGCCAATGTCACGCGGCACGCTCGATCTGCTGGCGGACATGCGGCAAAAGCGCGTCCATCTGGCGATCGTGCTCGACGAATATTTCGGCACCGAAGGACTGGTCACGATCGAGGATCTGATTGAGGAAATCGTCGGCGATATCGAAGACGAGCATGACGAAGCCCCGCAACAATTGTTGATCCCGATCGACGGCGGTGCCTGGGATGCCGATGGACGTGCCGAATTGGAAGATGTCGCTGAGACAATTGATCCCAGACTTGCTGAAACTGATGATGATATCGACACGATTGGTGGTCTTGCTGCAGTAATGATCGGTCATGTACCAGAAGCGGGGGCGTGCATTACCCATCCCAGCGGGTGGCGCCTTGAAGTGATCGAGGCCGATACTAAGCGCATTCAACGACTGAGGCTACACCCGCCGATCAACGCTGCTGTCGACAGTGATTGAGGAAGAGCGAATAAACGCAACGCAATAAAATTTGACATGCGTCGTGCACAATTATCAATCAAGCGCCAAAATGAGCTTCAATCTTTTTTTGCCAAAATCAAAAAGAGATGATATGATTGCGTCTAATGCAGCAAACTGCATCATTTGCTTCTGAATTGTTAATGCGGTAATTACATATTTAGGCTTCAATCAGCCCGCCAAGGACAAGCGCAGCCCCCCTTCGCTCGTCTCCAATCATAATCGGGCTGATTGATAAGGCCGCCGGCACCCCCCATCGCCGGCGGCCACTTATTTCGGCCTTTACCAGCTTGCCCCTTTCGCGATGTGCCGATGCCCTTTAACTAGGGTGCCATGCGCAAACATATCCTCATCCTTCTTGCTATTTTCGTCGTGCTTGGCGGCGGATTCTGGTTCTGGGCAACACAGCCTGATCAAGCCCAGCTGCCGATCGCCGCGCTGACAGGACCGCGCCCGACAATCTCCGCCCCGCGTGTCCAGACCATCCCGACGATCAAGGTTGCCGATGTGGTCGGCTGGCAAAATGGGGCAACCCCGGTGCCCGCGGCGGGCCTGAAAGTAGCGGCGTTCGCCAAGGGGCTGGATCACCCGCGCTGGATCTACCAGTTGCCCAATGGCGACATTCTGGTCGCCGAAACCAATTCGCCGCCGCGCAAAACCGGCTTCAGCATCACCAATCTCGTGATGAAATGGCTTTTGGGCAAAGCGGGCGCTGGCGTTCCTTCTGCCAATCGCATCACCCTGCTGCGCGACACGACCGGCGATGGCATTGCCGATGTTCGAACGGTCCTGATCGGCGGGCTCAATTCACCCTTGGGCATGGTCCTGGTCGGGGACCAATTATACATCGCCAACACCGATTCGCTGGTCCGCGTGCCCTATGTGACCGGACAGACAAAGATCACCGCCAAACCTGAAACCGTGGTGCGCTACCCCGGCGGCGGCAATCACTGGGCGCGCAATGTCATCGCCAGCCCCGATGGCAAGACGCTATATGTCGCTGTCGGCTCGTCGAGCAATATCGCCGAAAATGGCCTCGACATCGAGGTAAACCGCGCGAACATCCTTGAAGTCGATCCCGCGACCAAAACTTTCCGCATTTTCGGTGCCGGCCTCCGCAACCCACAAGGACTGGCATTTGAACCGCAAAGCGGCCGGTTATGGACGACCGTGAATGAGCGCGACATGCTTGGGTCGGATCTGGCGCCAGATTATTTGACAGCCGTCGGCCTCGGCGATTTCTTTGGCTGGCCGTATAGTTATTGGGGCGGTTATACCGACAAGCGGGTGCAGCCCGAACGCCCCGACCTCCTCGAATATTCAAAGCGCCCAGATTATGCATTGGGGCCGCACACCGCTTCGCTCGGCCTGAGCTTTGCCAATGGCGCAACCCTGGGCAGCCGTTTTGCCAGCGGTGCCTTTATCGGCCAGCATGGCAGTTGGAACCGGGTGCCCGTATCCGGGTATAAAGTCATTTATGTTCCCTTTGCGCCCGATGGCTTCCCCGTGAAAGGAACCAAGCCGATTGATGTATTGACCGGCTTTCTCGACAAAAATGGGGACGCGCAGGGCCGCCCGGTGGGTGTTGCGCTAGACCGAACGGGCAGCCTGCTGGTCGCCGATGATGTCGGCAATGTGATCTGGCGCGTCAGCGGTTCATAGCGCCATTTGCCAATCTTGCCGCATCGGCGTGGCAACGTTGTCATTTCATTTGCCCGACAGCGGCGCGATGGGTTATCAAACAGCGACAGACCCAAAATGGGTATCAACGAATCGTCGCCCGGCAAGGCGATATCTGGGGGGAACATCGCCACGCCATGACCGTGCGGATCGCCACAAATCCTCAAAAAATGGAGGCAAATTGGCGCGTCGCCATGTTCGGCATTGCCAATCTCTTCCTATCGACAGAACGCGCTTTCACATCGGGCAATGTGCCGATTTCCCCCAGCGAATTGCTGATTTACCTTACCGTCTGTGTCGCCAACGTACAAAAATTGATGCGCGAGCGCACCATTCCCGACCAATTTACCGCCACCTCCGTTCTGCCGCGCGAATGGGTTGTACCAATCTCGCGCAACGCGATTGCCTCCGCCACTGGCCTGCCGCGCGAAACGGTGCGTCGGCAGGTCGAAAAGATGATCGAACGCGGGCTGCTGATTGAGGATTGCCGCGGCGGCGTCACCCCCCCAGCCGGCGTGATCGACTTACTCGGGCTAGGGCCGATGCTCGCCCCCTTGCTCGCCGAATTCACCAAGACTGCCGAACAGCTCGTCCGCATTGGCGTTATCGAAATTCACGACGATTGATCTGCTGTCGCGCGGTGTGGCTGACCTCAGCTCGTCGCAAAAATCATGGAGTCATCGGCAAAGGCTTTGAATTCCAAAGCATTACCGCTTGGGTCCTGAAAGAACATCGTCGCTTGCTCGCCGGGCTGGCCGGCAAAGCGGATATGGGGGGCAATGCCGAACGGCACCTGCGCCAGGGTCACGCGATCAGCCAGCGCCTGCCAATCGTCCATCGTCAGCACCACGCCAAAATGCGGCACTGGCACCGCGTGGCCATCGACGGGATTCACCACCGCAACGGGCTTTGCCGCCGGATCAAGATGGGCGACGATTTGATGCCCGAACAGATCGAAATCGATCCATTGATCCGATGAGCGCCCTTCCGGACACCCAAGCACATCGCCATAAAATGCGCGCGCCGCGGTGAGGTCATGGACAGGAAAGGCGAGATGGAAAGGGCGGATCATGCAATCTCGCTAGCAAATCCCCGCGTTCCACGCGATAGCCCCCGTGTGAATCAGCGCCCCGCCCTTTTGTCGCTCGTGCTTGGTGCCGTTGCCGCGACCGGATTTGCGCCGTTACAGCTTTGGCCAATCACCCTGGCCTGCTTTGCCGCCTGGCTATGGCTGGTGCATGATGCGCCGACCTTGCGCGCCGCCCTTTGGCGCGGCTGGCTGTTTGGCATTGCCCATTTCACGATCGGTAACAACTGGATCGCCCGCGCCTTTACGCTGCAGGATGCGATGCCGGCCTGGCTCGGCTATCCGGCCGTCACCATCCTCGCGGGCTATCTGGCCATCTATCCGATGCTCGCGGCCGGGTTGATGTGGCGGCTCGCCAGTCCGCGCGTGATCGGCGATTCAACAACGCCCGTCGGCGGCAGCTTCGTGCTGGTCGCAGGCGCGGCGTGGATCGCCACCGAATGGCTGCGCGGCACGATGTTGACGGGCTATCCGTGGAACCCGCTGGGCGTGATCTGGCTGCCGGTGCCTGGTATGGCCTGGCTGGCGACGCTGGTCGGCACCTATGCGCTGTCGGGGCTGACGGTTGTGGTGGCCGGCGCGCTGGTGCTGTTGGCGTCGCGCCGATGGCGCTTTGCTGCCCCGGTGTTGGCCGGGGCTGCCTTGCTGTCTGTGGCCGGGCTAGTGGTTCGGTCCCCGCAACTGACGCCTGATCCGAACGCACCCCGCATCCGCGTTATCCAGCCCAATCTCGACCAGGAAGAGCGCCCGCGCGACGATTATCCCGAAGCCAATCTCGCCGCAATCGAACGCCATATCGGCACCCCCGGCCTCGCCCCCCGGCTGATCGTCTGGCCCGAAGGCGCACTGCGCTTCTTTGTCGAACAGGGTTATCCCATCCAATATTATTGGAAGGGTCGACCCGAGGTCACGCTCGCCCGGATTGCCAGCCATTTGGGGCCGAATGATATCGTGCTGACAGGCGGCAACAGTCTGCAATTCGGTTCGACTGGTGAGGTAACGACGGGCACCAATTCAGTGTTTGCGATCGATTCGAACGCGCAACTGCTGGGTCGATACGACAAGGGCCATCTCGTGCCCTGGGGCGAATATCTGCCGGCACGACCGATCATGTCAGTGCTCGGCCTGGCACGGCTGGTGCCCGGCGATCTCGATTTCAAACCCGGCCCCGGTGCATCGGGCCTGAAGCTGCCTCGCTTCGGGCTCGTGGGGGTGCAAATCTGCTACGAAATCATTTTTTCCGGGCAGACCGTGGACCGTGCCCATCGCCCGGCCTTCATCTTCAATCCCTCCAACGACAGTTGGTATGGCCGTTGGGGCCCGGTTGAGCACCTCGCCATGGCGCGGCTGCGCGCAATTGAGGAGGGGCTGCCGATTATCCGCTCCACCCCGACCGGCGTATCGGCGATTATCGATGCCGACGGCCGGGTGCTCGGCTCAATCCCCGCCGACCGGGATGGCGCGATTGAACTGCCGATCCCACTGGCGCATCCCGCTACGCTCTTTGCCCGACTGGGCAATCTGATGGCCGCGCTGGTTGGCGCCGCCATGCTCCTACTGGCAGTTGCCATTCGCCAAAGAGCGCGATAGGGCGCATATAACGAAAGCTTTATATGTCGTTCGCG
>JAIERC010000112.1 GCA_019747165.1 Sphingomonas sp.
TTGGGGGCATAATGACTGGACCTGCCACCCGCCCGGTCACGGCTGTTTTAGGGCCGACCAATACCGGCAAGACGCATCTCGCGATCGAGCGGATGTGCGGCCATTCGAGTGGCATGATCGGCTTCCCCCTGCGGTTGCTGGCGCGCGAAGTTTATGACCGTGTGGTTAAGATCAAAGGCCCTGCCCAGGTCGCGCTGATCACGGGAGAAGAAAAGATTCTGCCGCGCGACGCCCGCTGGTTTCTGTGTACCGCCGAAAGCATGCCGCTCGATCGCGAACTCGCCTTTGTCGGCATCGATGAAGCGCAATTGGGGGCTGATCCAGAGCGCGGCCATGTTTTCACCGATCGGCTGCTGCGCGCGCGGGGACGTGATGAGACCATGATCCTGGGGTCAGAGGCGCTGCGGCCCATGATCAGAGCGCTGATTCCTGATGCCGAGATCGTCAATCGCCCGCGCTTTTCGACGCTCAGCTATGCCGGTGCGCGCAAGATTTCGCGGCTGCCCAAAAGGTCGGTAATCGTCGCCTTTTCGGCCGAGGAGGTCTATGCGGTCGCCGAAATGCTCAGGCGCTTGCGCGGCGGTGCGGCGGTGGTGATGGGAGCGCTGTCGCCGCGCACCCGGAACGCACAAGTGGCGATGTTTCAGTCGGGCGAGGTCGATTATCTGGTTGCCACCGATGCGATCGGTATGGGCCTCAACATGGATGTTGCGCATGTCGCCTTTGCGTCGTTGCGCAAGTTTGACGGGCATCGTCAGCGCCGGCTGACGGTTGCGGAAATGGCGCAGATTGCGGGCCGTGCCGGCCGACATCAGCGCGACGGTACGTTCGGCGCACTGAGCGAGACCGGGCCGGGTGCTTTCACGCCAGAAGAAATACTGGCGATTGAAGAGCATCGCTTTCCCCGGCTTGAGCACCTGCATTGGCGCGAAGGCGAACCGAGCATGGCGAGCATTGACGATCTGATCGCCGATCTTGAACTACGCCCCGCGTCGCCGGTGCTGCGGGCGGCCCCCGAAGCCATTGATCTGGCGGTGCTGAAGCGGCTGGCCGAGGAAGACGGCGTGCGCGATCGGACGCGGGGCTCGGCGATGGTCAAGCGGCTTTGGGCGGCGTGTGGCTTGCCTGATTTCCGCAAATTGGGCGTTGATCCACATACCCGCTTTGTCGCGCGGGTTTATGGCTATCTGTCGACGGGCACCGGCCATGTCCCGCATGATTGGTTCGCTACCGAGATCGCGCGGCTTGATCATGTCAACGGCGATGTCGAAACGATTGCCGGGCGGATTGCTGGCGCAAGAAGCTGGGCCTATATCGCCAACCGGGCCGACTGGATGGCCGAGCCGCAGCATTGGGCAGCCCGGACCAGTGCGCTGGAAGAACGATTGTCTGATGCGCTGCACGATCGGCTGACCCAGCGCTTTGTTGATCGGCGGACCACCGTGTTGATGCGCCAGCTTGGTGGTGATGCCGGGGCGCTGGCGGTAACGGTGGCTGATGATGGCGCGGTATCGGTCGAGGATCAGCCCATCGGCCGCCTGGAGGGGTTTCATTTCGTCGTCGCGGCCGATGCGCGGGCGAGTGACAAAAGGCTGTTGCTGGCGGCGGCGGAGACCCGATTGGGTGCCGAACGGGCGCGGCGGGCGGCGGCGCTGGCGACGGCACCTGACGGTGCACTGGCGCTTGGCACTGGCGAGCGTCCCGAGATTTGCTGGGCGGGCTATCCCGTCGCGCACTTGCGACCGGGGCCAGCGCTGACTCGGCCGCGGATTGAGCTCGCGCGCGCGCTCGATTGCCTCGACAAGGCCGATCGTCACCGCATCAAGGCGCGGCTGGAGGGCTGGGTAGCGGCACAAGTCGCCCGCCATGCGGCAGCGATTGCTGCGGTTGAGGCAATGGCGCGTGATCCCGCCGCGACGGCCGCGTTGCGCGTGATTGCGGCGGCGCTGGGCACAGGCGCAGGGCTCGCGGCGCGGCTGCCGCTGAGCGATGCGATTGAGGCCCTGGTCGGTACGGATCGCCAGCGGCTACGCAAGGCCGGGATCGTCATTGGCGCGCTTGATCTGTTCGATCCGCGCTTACTGAAGCCCGTGGCGACGCGCTGGCGTGTCGCTTTGCTGGCTGCGCAATCGGGCAGCATGCCGGCGACGCTGCCGCCGCCCGGTGCAACGGTGCTGGCGCGCAGCGCGCCCGGCGCAAGCCCGACGATGGGCTTTCGCGACATTGGGGCACAGGCTGTGCGGATCGATCTGGTCGAGCGACTGGCGCGCGCCGCGCATGATGCACGCGCAGGCAAAGCACCCTTCACCCCCGATTCGGCGCTGGCAACTTCGATCGGCATCGCGCCGGCGACGGTTGATCGGTTGATGGGGCAGCTTGGTTTTCGTGCGGCACCGCCAGAAGAAGGCGTGCCCCGCTGGGTGTGGCGCGGGCGGCCACCACGGGTGAAGGCAGCGACGGCCCCTCGTGACAATGCCTTTGCCGTGCTGGCGCAGATCACGGGTCGCCATGGCTGAGCAGCAATGCCGGGCCTAATCGGGCGCTCACTCGCGCAAGACTCCGCACCGACTCTCAGGATCGATAAATTCCTTTGGTTTGCGCGGCTCGCCCGGTCGCGCAGCGCCGCGCGGGCGCTGGCGGAAGCAGGGGCCATCCGGCTCGATGGACGCCGGATCGACCGGGCCCATACGCCCGTGCGCGTTGGATCGGTGATCGCCTTTGTGCAGGGCGATGAGGTCCGCGTGCTTAGGGTGCTAGCGCTGCCGAGCCGACGGGGACCGGCAAGCGAGGCCGCTACGCTATTCGCCGATGCAGCAAAGCCCTGTTGACGGGCAACAGGTGCGCGCATAGCAGAAGCGAGATATTCACCCAGACCTTCATTGGGAGTTAGCCGAGCATGACCTACGTCGTTACCGACGCCTGCATCCGTTGCAAATATATGGACTGTGTCGAGGTCTGCCCGGTCGATTGCTTTTACGAAGGCGAAAATATGCTGGTGATCAATCCCAGCGAATGCATCGATTGTGGCGTTTGCGAGCCCGAATGTCCGGCCGAGGCGATCCTGCCCGATACCGAGAGCGGGCTGGAAAAATGGCTTGAGCTCAATACGAAATTCTCCGCCGAATGGCCCAACATCACGCGCAAACGTGAAAGCCCGGCTGATGCCGACGAATTCAAGGGCCGCGAGGGCAAATATGAAGAACTCTTCTCGCCCGAGCCCGGCGAGGGCGACTGATCGGGAAGCGGCGAGCGCCTGGCCTGTCGGCGATAGGCTATTGCGGATCGGCTAGGTGCCATGGATTCGGGGGGCCGTTCGGCGGGATGGGCCAATGCCATCCCAACCGATGGTAACGCGGCATGCGTTGGGCGACTGGTATTTTTGTGACGACTATGTTAAAGAGGCTGTGACGGCGGTTCCGATCGGTGCCGCCGCTACGGAGACTCACACGCACACCGCCCCAACCGCGCCGACCGCCAAGGCCGCAAGCGCGCTCCCCCTGGGGCTATGATCACGGAAAGGCACAACAGAATGGCTGCCAAGGCGCTGTCCTTCGACGTCGGTGACTATGTTGTTTATCCCAAGCACGGCGTTGGCCGTGTTATCGAACTGCAGCGGCAGGAGATCGCCGGCATGCAGCTGGAGCTCTATGTCTTGCGGTTCGAAAAAGAACGCATGACGCTGCGCGTCCCCACCAACAAGGCCGAAAGCGTCGGCATGCGCAAATTGTCTTCCGACAAGACGCTGCGTGAGGCGCTTGATACACTGACCGGCAAGCCGCGCGTGAAGCGGACCATGTGGTCGCGTCGTGCGCAGGAATATGAAGCCAAGATCAATTCGGGCGATCTCGTGTCGATTGCCGAAGTGGTCCGCGATCTGTTCCGGGCCGATGATCAGCCTGAACAAAGCTATTCGGAACGCCAGATCTTCGAAGCCGCCACAAGCCGCCTCGCGCGCGAACTGGCGGCGATGGAGCAGGTTGACGAGCCGACCGCCCAGGAAAAAATCCTGGAAATCCTGCGCAAGGCCGCCGCTATCCACAACAAGGACAAGGAACCCGCCTGATCAAGGCGGTTTTCGAATGATCTATCAAGGGGTGGTCGGCAACGGCCACCCTTTCTTGTTTGGCGATTGCGATCCACTTTGCAGTGTGTTATTAAACCAATACACAATGAAGGGATGAGCGATGCGTAGGATCACCGTGCTGGCCATGATGACGGCGATGATACCCCTGGCCGCCTGTTCGGGCACCGGCATTTTCGATAAGGGTAATGCCGTGTCGGCCACAGGCACGGGCACGTCCCGCACCTTTCCGGTCGCCGATTTCACTGGCGTGGCGCTGCGGGGATCGGACGATGTCGATATCCAGCTCGCCGATAGGTTCAGTGTTCGTGCTGAAGGCCCAAGCGAAGTGCTCGATCGGCTCAAGATCGAGCGTGATGGGACAATGCTGAAGATTGGCCGTAGATC
This sequence comes from Sphingomonas sp., assembly GCA_019747165.1. GTDB lineage: Bacteria > Pseudomonadota > Alphaproteobacteria > Sphingomonadales > Sphingomonadaceae > Sphingomonas. Next base: position 4,469 of record JAIERC010000112.1, read on the forward strand.
CGATCCCAGTTTCAACTGGGGATCGTCCAAGGGTGCCAAAATTTTCGTCACGCTGCCTCGGCTCGTTGCCGCAAATGTCGCCGGTTCGGGCGACATGACGGTGGCAGCGGCGGAGGGTGATGGGTTCGAGGCATCGAATGCAGGCTCGGGCAGCATCACCATCGCTGCGCTCAAGGTGAAATCGGCCGACTTCAACATCGCCGGATCGGGCGAAATCACCGCCAGGGGCAGCGCGGGCACGCTGAAAATGGCGATTGCTGGATCAGGCGATATCAATGCCGCGGGCGTCAAGGCTGGCCAGGCGGATGCATCGATTGCCGGTTCAGGCAGCATCAACGCCGATGTCGACGGGCCGGCAACGGTCTCGATCATGGGATCGGGCGATGTTGATATGGGCAAGAACGCGACCTGCACCACCAGCAAAATGGGATCAGGCACGGTCAGCTGCGGCAAGTAACACCGCCGCCGGGCTTGTCGGCGGGGGTGAATCGGTGCGATGCAGCCGGAATGTCCCGTGCGCTGTTATTGCCCCTGCTCGTTATGACGGCGACGCCGACCATTGCCGCCGAGCGCAGCTATACCTTTGGCAGTTTTGACAGAATCCGGATCGAGGGTCCCTATGAGGTCATATTGACCACCGGCAAGGCGCCCGGCGGGCGGGCGATTGGCGAAGATCGCGTGCTCGATACGCTGACGATCAGCGTGGAGGGGCAGACGCTGATCGTTCGGTCCCGCCCGCTCGCGGTCGGCGAGACACCACCACCGCCCAAGATTCCGCTGGTTATCACGTTGGCCACGCCGGGGTTGCGCGGGGCGATCGTCAACGCCGGGGGGCGGTTGCGGATCGTGCGGATGGTTGGTCAACGACTCGATTTGTCGGTTAATGGGGCGGGCGCGCTAACCGTCCAGGGAATCGACGCTGATCAGCTCACCGCCACGGTGATTGGTGCCGGCACAATGACCTTGGCCGGGCGCAGTGGTCGCGCGCGGGTGCAGCTTTCCGGTCCGGGTACCGTCACTGCGTCGGCACTAATCGTCAATGATTTGATCGCGCGATCAGAAGGCACGGGCGAGATGCGGCTGGCCGCGCGCTATACTGCGGATGTCTCCTCAACCGGGCTGGGCGCGATTACCGTTGACGGCCACCCGGCCTGCAAGGTCCAGTCGATCGCCGGCGGGCCGATCCTGTGTCAGTCAAAGTAGCGCCAGCGCGGCCAGCTTACTCATCAAGGCGGCCGGCATCTGATCACTGTCGGTCGCATCGCCGATCAGATCGGTGGGGGCATCGTCATGCGCCAGATAGCGCCAACCCTGGTGGGCGCGTTTTGGCATGGCCCTGACCAGCACCAGCTGTGGATCAAGCAAAATGGCCACTTTTCCCGCATCGGCCTCACCAAAGCCAGTGATCGGCGAACGTGCGACCAGCTGGTGTTTGAGGATCCAGAATAATGACCCCCCTGCTGCTGCGGGCCCGGTGATCTCGGCATGACGCTTGGGCAGATAGCGCGTTGTGAGAAATAGCGGCCCCTCGGCAGCCCGGGCCAGCAGGCGTTCGGCGAGATGTTCGACGCTGGTTGTGCCGAAGGCGACTTTGGTCAGATGGAGGGGGGGCTGCACCATGGTTCGCCGCGAATTGGCTTTTCGATGCGGCCCGTCAAGTCGCTCGCGCCGGTTTGCCTTTCAGATCAGCTGCCCAAGCCCCAAAGCGCGGCCAGGCCAAGGAAAGAGAAAAAGCCCATCACATCAGTCATCATCGTCACGAACACCGCTGACGACACCGCCGGGTCAACCTCTGCGCGTTCAAGCGTCACCGGAACCAGCACGCCAGCCAGTCCGGCCACCAGATTGTTGATGATCATCGCCAGGCCGATCACCAGCGCCAGATCGGCGCGTCCAAAGATCAGGAAGGTGCCGAGGCCGACCAAGCTGCCCAGCATCGCGCCATTGGCAGCGGCGATGCGCAGTTCGCGAAAGATCATCCGCCGGGTGTTCGAACTGGTCAGCTGATTGGTGGCCAGCGCGCGGACGACAACGGCGAGCGTCTGGGTACCGGCATTGCCGCCCATGCCCGAAACAATCGGCATCAGCACGGCAAGCAGCGCGAAACGGGCGATTTCGCCCTGAAATGCGCCGACCACTGATGCGGCCAGCATCGCGGTGCCCAGATTGACGACCAGCCAGATGATCCGCGTGCGCACCGTTAGATGAATCGGCTCGTTAATATCGCCTTCGCCCGCGCCCGACAGCCGCAGAATATCCTCACCCGCCTCCTGGCTGATGATATGGACGATATCATCAACGGTGATCATGCCGACCAACCGTCCCGCAGGATCGACGACGGCGGCGGAGATCAGCGCATATTTCTGAAAGCGCAAGGCGACTTCTTCCTGGTCCATTTCGACCGGGATCAGCGTCTGTTCGCGCTTCATGACATCGGCCATGGAGACGATGCGCGGCGTGCGCATGATCCAGGAGAGCTGACAGGTGCCCAGCGGCTTGTGCGCGGGATCGACGACGAAGATCTCCCAGAAATCGGTGGTCAGATCGTCATTGCCACGCAGATAATCGAGCACGTCGCCAACCGTCCAATGCTCGGGCACCGCAATCAGCTCGCGCTGCATCAAGCGACCGGCGGATTCTTCCGGATAGGAAAGCGCCTCTTCGATCGCGGCACGATCATCAGGATCAAGCGCGCGCAGCACCGCACGTTGATCGCTCTCTTCCATATCTTCGATAATCGCGACGGCATCGTCGGTATCGAGTTCGGCAGCGATCGTCGCGACCTGGTGCGGCTCGAGCGAGTCGATCAGTGCCTCGCGCACATAATCGTTCATCTCGGCGAACACCTCGCCGTCGAGCAGATCGGCGATAGCGGTGGCGAGCCGGGCGCGCTGATCCGCCGGGACCAGTTCAAACAGATCGGCGATGTCGGCGGGATGGAGCGGCTCTACCAGCGCGCGCGCGCCTTCAGCATCATCGGCATCAACCGCTGCCAGCACTGCTGACACAAAGGCCGGTTTCAGCCGATCGTCTTCATCGAGTTGATTGGTCTCGGCGTCGTGTTGGTCGAGTTCGGTCTCGCTCATGGTTTGACCTCCCGTCGCTGGCGGCTGCTCCTCCGGGCTCTAGCTGCCTCTGGCGACAAAGCCAATCGCGTCCTATTTGCCAGCGCGCGCCAGCCTCGCTAGGGCCGCGTTTTGTTTTTCACATGCAAGGATGCCCAATGGCCGACCAATTCGAAACGCTGACCATGACGCTTGAAAGCGGCGATGTGATCATCAAGCTGCGCCCTGATCTGGCTCCCGGCCATGTCGAGCGGATCGGCACCTTGGCCAATGAAGGTTTTTATGACGGTGTGATCTTCCACCGGGTTATCCCGGGCTTCATGGCGCAGGGCGGCGATCCGACCGGCACTGGCATGGGCGGATCGGAAAATCCCGATCTCAAGGCAGAATTCAGCAAGGAACCGCATGTCCGCGGCGTCTGTTCGATGGCGCGCTCCTCGCAGCCGAATAGCGCCAACAGCCAGTTTTTCGTCTGCTTCGACGATGCCCGCTTCCTTGATGGGCAATATACGGTTTGGGGGCAGGTGACTGAGGGGATGGAGCATATCGACGCGCTGCCCAAGGGCGAGCCGCCGCGCGCGCCAGGCAAGATTGTCAGCATGCGCGCCGTCTGACGCGCGATCGTCGGGTTGGCGACTCGGGGCTGTCGGATCAATCGTCCGGCAGCCCCAGTGCCGCGATCAACCAATCGTGGAACAGTTTGACCGGGCGCTGTTGCAGCGCGCGGGGGCGGCAGACGAACCAATAGCTATACGGGCTTTCCACCGCGATATCGAACAGGCGGACCAGCCGGGGGTCATGCGCATCCTCAAAATGATTGGCGTGCATGAAGGCGACGCCAAGCCCCTGCGCCACTGCCTCCAGCATCAGGGCGCCCGAATCGAAATGATCAATGGCGCGCGGTTCGAGATCGCCTAGCCCGGCGGCATTGCGCCAGGTGGCAAAGGTATCGGGGATGTCGCGATGGACCAGCGCGGTCAGCATGGCCAGCTGGCGCGGATCAGTGATTGGCGAATCGCCCAGCGTCATGTCGCGCTGGCCGATCACATAGATGGTGTTGCGATCGAGTCGCCGGGCATAAAGTGCGGGATCGACATCGCGTTGCAGCACGATTGCGGCGTCCAGACCCTCGCCAAGGCGGCTGGTGCCGTGGCCGGCAGTAAATGTAGTTCGGGATAGAGCGCGCGCAGGGCGGGAAGTCTGGGAAACAAGCGCTGCGTTGCAAAAAGCGGCAGCACGCCGAGCCGCAGCCGCATAACATCGGTGGCGCTGG
>JAIERC010000115.1 GCA_019747165.1 Sphingomonas sp.
TTGCGGACCGCATTGCGCAGGTCCGGAGCCAATTTAAAACGCGTGACTTCATTTTTCACGACGGACGCGATCTGCGTCGGTTTAGCATTGGTGGGAATACGCAGGCAGCATTGGCAGGGGTAGCCGGGATTACCCTGTGCTTTTCCGCCTATGGCGTCGCCCATGCTGCGATCACCGCCGTGCAGATCAGCGGCGTGCTCCAAACACCAGCATCACCCGAAGTGAAGATGGCGCAGCTGCAGACCAAGCTGGTCACGATGCAGGCCAATCTGGCCGCTGTAAAATATGCCGCCGAAGTTCATGCCGCGCGCGTGGAGCAGCGTCAGGCGCTGATCGTCGCCGTGTTGGAAGGCAAAAAGGGCACGAAGCTGGCGCTCACCACCCCGCCAATCGATGCCAAGACCGCAGCCGTCGCTGCCGATGTTATTGCCCCGTTCAGGCGGGTTGAGGAGCGCCAGTTGGCGATGGCTGTAAAGGCCCGTGCGCTGGCCGAAGCGCGCTACAATCTTGCTGCCAATCAGGTTCGCCGGCTGGGCATTGCCCCCGAACGTTTCATGCAGCGCAATGTGGCAATGGGTGGTCCCTTTGAGCCCGTTGATGCGGGTGCCGAGATTGCCGATGTCGAAGCCGATAAGCAGTTCCGATCGCTGTTCATGACCTGGAAGAAGCTCGATTCGCTTGAGCGCGGTGTGATCGCTATCCCGTCCGCGCAACCTGTGACGCGCGTTAGCTTCACGAGCAATTATGGCGTGCGCAGCGATCCCTTCCGGGGTGTGGCGGCGATGCACGCCGGGGTTGATATTCCAGGCGCAATCGGCACGCCGGTTTATGCAACCGCAGACGGCATTGTTTCGCGTTCGGAGCGTGCCGGTGGGTATGGCAATATGGTCGAAGTCGATCATGGCCGTGGTATCGCCACGCGTTATGGCCATTTGTCGAAGCTGCTGGTTCTGCCCAACACCCGCGTTGTGCGTGGCCAGTTGATCGCCCTGATGGGGTCAACCGGTCGCTCGACGGGCAGCCATCTTCATTATGAAGTGCGGATCGATGGCCAGGCGGTGAATCCAATGCCATTCATGCAGTCAGCCGATTTTCTGCGGTCGGTGCAGGATCGCGCGCTGACGACAAAGTCTGCCATTGGTGGTCCAAAAGTCGCTGAATAAGCCATCGCTGACAAAGGCGTCGTTGGCCGGTTGCCGTGGTGCCGCCAAGCGCTTATCTGCGAAGCATGACGATGACTGATCAGCAGAGCGGCGCTTCAGCCGTAACAATCACCGGTTCGGCCGCCGCGCGCGTGGCGGCGATTGCGGCCAAGCAAGGCAAGCCGGCGATATTGCGGCTATCCGTCGATGGCGGTGGCTGTTCGGGCTTCCAGTATAAATTTGGCCTTGCGGACGGTGTTGAGGGCGATGACAGCGTAGCCGAACGCGATGGCGTGAAGCTGGTCGTCGATTCCGTCAGCCTTGATCTGGTGCGCGGCTGTTCGGTCGATTTTGTCGAGACGCTGGGCGGCACGGCGTTTCGCGTCGAAAACCCCCAGGCCGCATCAGGATGTGGCTGCGGTTCCAGCTTCGCGATCTGATCGCCGCTGATCAGCCGATCCGATGAAAATCGTCACCTATAACGTCAATGGCATCAAGGCGCGGCTGCCACGGCTGATCGAGTATCTGACCGAGCAGGCGCCAGATATCGTTTGCCTGCAGGAACTCAAGTCGAGCGACGAGACCTTTCCGGAGGCGGATATCCGTGCGGCAGGCTATGGCGCAGTGTGGCATGGACAAAAGGCGTTTAATGGCGTGGCCGTGCTCGCCAAGGGCACCGATCCCATTGAACGGCAGCGCGGGCTGGCGGGCGAAACAGATGATGATCACAGTCGCTATCTTGAGGTTGATGTCGCTGGTCTGATCGTCGCGTCAATCTACCTGCCCAATGGTAATCCCCAGCCAGGTCCCAAATTCGATTACAAACTGCGCTGGATCGATCGACTTCGCACGCGCGCGCTGGCCTTGCTGGAGGCGGAGCGCCCGGTTGTGCTGGCGGGAGACTATAATGTCATCCCGAACGATGATGACACCTATTCGGTGCCCGCCATGGCAAGCGATGCGCTGATGCAACCCGAAAGCCGCGCCGGGTTTCGTGCGCTGGTCGCCCAGGGCTGGACCGATGCGCTACGCACCCGCCATCCGCGGGGGGGCGTGTGGACCTTCTGGGATTACCAGGCCGGTGCCTGGCAGCGCGATGCCGGCTTTAGGATCGATCATCTGTTGCTCAGCCCGCAAGCGGCTGACCGGCTGATCGATGCCGGGGTCGACAAGGCCTATCGTGGCCGCGAAAAGGCAAGCGATCACGCGCCGACCTGGGTCACGCTGCAGCCGAACTGAGGATTGGGCGCGGCGGTGCGTATCCTGGTGTGGCGTGATTGGCCGGGCATGATGCGCTGGTCAGGCGGCCTGAATATGGACCGCTGCCAACATCTGGTATCATTCACCACTCTTTAGTGTTTTAGTGATGCGATACAATAATACACAGTTTTCTAATATATTGATATTAAACAATTAATAATGTTGGCACGAACGATGCAGAGGCCAAGGGGCGGCGCAGATGAACGCCGTATTGGTTCCCTGGAGGTTGTTATGCTCGTTCGTTCTTCGCTTTCGAAAGCTTTTGGTCCCATCCTGGCTGGCGGCTTGTTTGCTGCCGCGTTTACCGCATCGTCGGCATTGGCAGCAGGCCCTCAGCCCGATCCTGCCCAACCGTCACTCGCTGATCCCGCACCGACACCGACGCCGCCTGCTGATCCGCGTTTGGCCGACAAGCAGCGATATTGTACAATTAATGACATTACCGGGTCTCACATCCCCCGCAAGTTCTGCCGGACGCGCGCAGAATGGGCGGAAATGGGCGTGGACGTCGATCATCCCAACAAGAATTGATTGCTCGATCAGGCCACCGGGCGATGGCCATGCCGTCGCCCGGTCATGCCGTTTTTGTCTATAGCTGCCGGGCGTAGAGCTGGTAGATGCGATTGACATGGCTGTTGATCGTTTCGGCGATCGATCGCATGCCTTGATTGTCGTCAAGGATCCAGCCGATCTCCGCGCGGTTTGCCCCATAATTCTTCACCGAAGCGCGGCGGATATATTCGATCATCATAAAGGCCAGCTGGCTTGCCATGCGCGATGATTGCAGTCGCTTGACGACGCCCATCAGCGGGACGCGCATCGTACGCACCTGTGGCTTGCGTAACCACCATAGCAGCTTGGCCCAGCCAAAGGGAAAAAGCGACCCGTTGAGCGGCGCGATCGCCTCGTTCAAATCGGGCAGGGTGATCATGAAGGCGACCGGTTCACCGTCCAGTTCGGCGATCAGGATGAGATCTTCGAACACGATTGGCTTCAGCTTTTTGCCGACATCGGCGATTTCCGGCTGGGTCAGCGGAATAAAGCCCCAATTGTCTGACCAGGCATCGTTGAGGATGGCGAGGATCAATTCAGCCTCTGCCTCAAAGTTCTTCTTGTCGACACCGCGGATGCGGATGCGTGGGTTCTTTTCACCCGATGTGATGATCCGGCTGACAATAGGCGGAAATTCAACAGAAATATCAAGTTCATACGTCATCAACTGTTTGATGGGCAGATAGTCAGCCGCTTCGATCCAGCCCTGATATTTTGCCGGGTGATGGCCCATCATCACGGTCGGCGGGTGATCATGGCCTTTGATCAACAGGCCGGGTTCCTCCCAGATCGACAGGCTGACGGGGCCGACCGCGCGGGTCATGCCTTGGTTGCGTAGCCAATCCTCCGCCGTGTTGATCAGCGCCTTGGCGGTATTGGCGTCAGCCGCATCGAACATCCCCCAAAAACCCGTGCCGGGGCCGAACCCCTTATCGACTGGCATATCGAGGGCAAGCGTATCAATATGCGCTGAAATCCTGCCGACGGGTTCGCCGCCGCGCGTGGCGATGAACAATCGGCCATGGGCATGGCTGAACCAGGCATTTTTCTTGGGGTCGATCGTGCCGGCCAATTCGCTGCGCAGCGGGGCCACCCAGTTCGGGTCATCACGGTTGAGCAGATAGGCGATGTTGATGAACGCCTTGCGATCGGCCGGCGTGCTGACAGGGCGAACGGCGAGGGGTTGGCTTGCCACGATAGAGCCTCTCTTGCGACGAAGCGCGTGCAGTCCGTTGTTCGCGCGCCAGTGTCAAGCGATGCTGCGGTCCCCTCTGGTTTCGCCACCATACTGCCACTATCTTTCGGCAATGGCCGACATCATGACCTCCACCATATCCCTTGATCAGCGCGACGCTGACCTGACCACCTCGCGTGTAGCAGCCGCGCCGCGCGACCGGATCGCCGATGATATGGCGATGCTGCGCGCCGCCGTTGAGCTGACCCGAGACCTCAATCCGCCCAAGCCGATCATTTATTGGACCGATTTGTTGCTGTCTGCGGGCATTGGTTATGGCGCTCTGGCGGCTGCGATCCTGATCGCGTCGCCCGGCTGGGCGGTGTTGGCGGGTCTCGTTGCGGTGCTGGCCTTGTACCGCGCCGGCAGCTTCATCCATGAACTCACGCATATCAAGCACAGTGCCGTGCCCTGGTTCCGCTTTGGCTGGAATCTGCTGATTGGCTTGCCGCTGATGGTGCCGTCCTTCACCTATGAAGGGGTGCACACGCTCCACCATGCCCGTACGCGCTATGGCACCGCCGAGGACCCCGAATATCTGCCGCTCGCACTGATGAAGCCATGGTCTTTGCCCTTGTTCATCATGGCGTCGCTGGTGGCACCGGTTGCGCTGCTGCTTCGTTTTGCCGTGCTGAGCCCGCTGGCTGCGATATCGCCAAAAATCCGCACAATTGTGATTGGACGTTTGTCGGCCCTGTCGATCAACCCGGCTTTTGAACGCCGCGCGCCAGAGGGCGCATTGTTGCGTCAATGGCGCTGGCAGGCTGCCGGATGCAGCGTGTTCGCGATCGCCCTGCTGGGCAGCGTTGCTGCGGGCATCGTGCCCCTGCGCGGGTTTTTGATCTTCATGGCGATCGCCTCAGGCGTCGCCGTTCTCAATCAGGTACGCACGCTGGTCGCGCATCTCTGGGAAAATGAAGGGGAAGCGATGACGGTAACGGCACAGTATCTGGACAGCGTGAATGTGCCGCCGCCTGCGTTGCTGCCAGCATTATGGGCACCAGTCGGCTTGCGCTATCACGCACTCCACCATTTGCTACCCAGCCTGCCTTATCACGCGCTGGGCGAGGCGCATCGCCGCCTGGCGGGTGCGCTGGATGCCAATTCGCCCTATCACCGCGCCAATTATCCTGGCTTGCCCGGGCTGGTGCGCAAGATCGTCATCAGCACGATGCGTGCGCGCCCCGCCGCCTAGGCGCTATTCCTCGGACCGGACCAGAACCAGTTCGCCGATCAGCAGGAATAGGATAAAGGGTGCCCAGGCCGCCAATAGCGGGGGATAGGCACCAAGGTCGCCCATTGTGATCGCGAAGTTTTCCGACACGAAATAGGCAAAGCCCAGCGCCATGGCGATCACGGCGCGGATGAAGAGCTTGCCCGATCGCGCAATGCCAAAGGCGGCTACGGCACCCAGTAACGGCATCAGCACGGCTGACAGCGGCCCCGAAATTTTGTGCCAGAGCGACCCTTCAAGTGCCTTGGTTGGCCTTCCGGCATCGCGCAGATCGTTGATGGCGTTCCAAAGTGCGCCAAAGGAAAGGCCATTGGGATCGACACTCGTCAGGGTGAACTGATCCGGCCGCACCCCGCGCGCAACGATAATATTGCCCAACTTGCGCGATGTGCCGGTCGCAACGTCGAAGCGGATCGCGTTATCGATTTGCCAGCCGCCGGCAATGCGAAGGCCCTTGGGCGCGCGGATGACGCCAATCAGATTGCCCGACTGACAATCATAGACCGTCACATCGCTGAGCGTCACCGCATCGCCCTTACCCCGGGCTGAGCGGACATTGATCAAGTCGTCGCCGTCCCGCACCCACACATTGGTCCGGTCACCACGATCGATTGGCAAAGCGGCATATTCGACCTTTTGCCATCGATTGAGCGTCGCCGTCGCGCGCGAAACGACGCGATCGTTAAAGGCAAAAGCGATAATCGCGATGATGAAGCCGGTCAGGATCAGCGGCGCCAGCACCTGATGCGCCGATAACCCCGATGCCTTGAGCGCGATGACCTCGCTGTTCTGGTTGAGCATGCTGAGCGTCAGGATCGTACTCAGCAGCACTGAAAACGGCAGAAAAAGGCCAATAATCTGCGGTGTCCGAAAGCCAACATAGCGCAGAATTTCGGCATTGCCATTGCTGGGGACGGCCAGAATGCGACCGCTTTCGCTCAGCAAATCGAGCGTCTGAAGCACGATGACCAGCGCCGCCAGGATCGCAAACGTCCGCACGACGAACAGGCGCGCCATATATAGTGCGACGGTGCGCGACGGGAAGAATTTCGCCTGCATCAGGCAATCTTCTGCTTGCGTATGCCGGGCATGCGCTGGCTGATTGCCTTGGCGAGCGATGACGCGGTGCGCTCAAGCGCGCTGATCGGTTGGCCGCCGGGCACAAAAGCGATCTGATAATACATCCAGAAGACCAGGGCGGCGAACACGACAAACGGCACCCACAGGGCAATGAAGGGATCGATCAGGCCCAGCCCGCCCACCGATTCCGCATATTCGTTCACCTTGTGATAGGTCACGATCATCACGATCGCGATAAATACACCCAACGCCGATGACGACCGCTTCGGTGGCACGCCTAATGCGAGGGCGAGCAACGGCAACAAAAACATCGTCGCCACTTCCACCAAGCGGAAATGGAAAGCGGACCGGCTCGTTTCGCGCAGCATCAACGGGCTGGCGGGATCACGTCCGATTCGGGCGAGTTCGGGCAGTGTCAGTTCCACGTTGCGACCGCCACGGTTGCGGAAGCTTTCGGATTTGGGGAGCGGGATCGGCAAGTCATGCGAGGTGAAACTCAGCACGCGTGGTGCCGAAAAGCTGGGTTCATTATTAATCAACGTGCCATTGGTCAGCCGGAAAATAATCTCATCGGGATTGTCCGTCGCCAGAAACTGGCCGCTGGCTGCGGTAACCGCTGTCCAGCCACCGCTAGCCGTATCGGCATGGACGAAAATGCCGGAAAGCTTGCGGCCCTGGTCTTCGCTGCGCTCGATCCGCACGGTTGCGCCCTTGGGGAAGGTGGTGAATTCGCCCACCTTGATCGACGCGCCGAGCGCGCCGGTTCGCAATTCAAAGCTCAACCCTTCATAGGCATAGCGAGCATAAGGCTGCACATAGCCGACAATGGCCAGGTTCAGGAGCGCCAGGGCAAAGGTGATCATATAGGGCACCTTCAGCAGCCGGGTGTAGCTGATACCCACGGCACGCAGCACATCCAGTTCCGAACTGATCGCCAGCCGACGAAAGGCGAGCAGCACGCCGAGCAGCAGCCCGATTGGAATCCCGAGCCCGAGATATTCAGGGACCAGATTGGCAAGCATCTCCCAGACGACGCTAACGGGCCCGCCCTCTGTCGCGACAAAAGCGAACAGTGTGCGCATGCGATCGATCACCAGCAACATCAGCGCGATGACGAGATTGGCGAGCAGCGGCACCGCGATTAGACGAGCCATGTAGCGATCGAGTGACGTTAACAAAAGCTGGGCGACCTAAACGCGATTTGGGACGGTACCACCATCCCGATCATCGCGGCTATATCGCGCATTTCCTTCGCCGTCAGCAGCCAAATCATGACCCGGTATGGCGCACACGATTTGCCATAGCCGCTTCGGTGATCAGCTTGATACGATCGCGCACCCGCCCGGTATCCAGCGCGACGCTCTATAACCGAGCTTCAGGCAATCGTGCCGACGCCGCGTCCTGCCGCTTCAAACAGGCCCAATATCTGCGTGACCTGGTCTGCCGTGTGCTCTGCACACAGCGAGCAGCGCAAAAGGAAGGTGCCCGCCGGCGTTGCTGGGGGGCGCGCCATGTTCACATAAAGCCCGTTTTCGAGCAGCGCCTGCCACATCATCACCGCTTGCACCTGATCCTCCAGGATGATCGCGATGATCGCCGATTGCGGTGTTTCGGTCCCCAGCTTGAACCCCATCGCGGTCAGCCCGTTATGCAGGCGGCGTGCATTTTCCCAAAGATGTTGGCGCTTGTTATGCGCGTACATCAGTTTGCGGATCGAAGTTGCGGCCGTGGCGACCACGGAGGGCGGCAGGCTGGCGGTGAAGATGTACGGGCGGCAGACCATCCGCATGGCTTCGAACTTGGGGTGGTTCGACACACAAAAGCCGCCGACAGTGCCGACCGATTTGGAGAAGGTTCCGATGATGAAATCGACATCAGTCCCAAGATCGAGGCCCTGATCTTCATATACCCCGCGCCCATGCGGGCCGAAAAAGCCCATCGAATGCGCTTCATCGACCAGCACCATCGCGCCATGTTTGCGCGCGACTGCGACCATTTCCTTCAAGGGTGCGATGTCGCCGAGCATCGAATAGACGCCCTCCAACACCACCAGCTTGCCGGGTTCCTTGGGCAGACGAGCCAGGCGTTTGTCGAGATCTTCGACCGAATTATGGCGGAAGCGAACCACCTCCGCATTGCCCAGCGCGCAGCCGTCATAGATTGACGCATGGCTATCGGCATCAAGGATAATATATTCACCCTTGGCGGCGAGCGTCGAAATAACGCCGAGATTGGCCTGATAGCCCGTTGAAAACACCATTGCCGACGACGCGTCGTAAAACTCTTTCAGCGCGTCTTCGGCGTCGATATGGTCGCGGAAGGTGCCGTTGAGCATACGGCTGCCATTGGTGCCCGATCCGAACTGATCCAGCGCATCCTTGCCGGCCTGAATGACATCGGGATCAAAGGTCATGCCCATATAATTATAGGTGCCGAGCAGGATCGTTTCCTTGCCCTTGATCATCGCAACGGTCGGCGATT
>JAIERC010000020.1 GCA_019747165.1 Sphingomonas sp.
ACCTAGACCAATGAGTGTACCCAAGAGTGCCTGCATGTCGGCAGGTATTTCGCTTTCAAACGCCAAAGCGTTACTTCTAACCGGATGAATGAATCCCAAACGGGCGGCGTGCAGGGCCTGTCGCTTGAAAGCGAGCTGGTCCAACAACGCGCGGTGCGCTGCTTTAGTTCGGCCATAAACGGGATCGCCGAGCAGGGCATGGCCGATTGAGGCCATGTGCACGCGAACCTGATGGGTGCGGCCCGTTTCCAGCCGACATTCGACCAGTGCGGCTTCGCGCAAAGGCCGGATCATCCGGTAATGAGTGATTGCATGCTTACCGCCACTGACGATCGCGATTTTCTTGCGGTTCGAAGCCGATCGGGCGAGCGGCGCATCAACCGTGCCTTCGGCTGGGTTAGGGCGCCCGGCGACAATCGCCAGATACCGGCGATCAATCGAATGCGCGGCGAACTGCGCGGCAAGCCCAAGATGCGCGGCATCGGATTTGGCGGCAACCATTAGGCCGGATGTATCCTTGTCGATCCGGTGGACGATGCCAGGCCGCGCAACGCCGCCAATGCCCGACAATTGCCCAGCGCAATGATGGAGCAGCGCGTTGACCAGCGTACCGTCAAGGTTACCCGCAGCCGGATGGACAACCAGCCCAGCCTGTTTGTCGATGACGATCAGATGCTCGTCTTCATAGACGATATTGAGCGCGATATCCTGCGCGGCATTGTCGAGCGGGACGGGGGCGGGCAGGGTCACGTTGAACAGCTGACCACCAACTGCCTTGCGCGACGGGTCGCGGGCTTGCAGCCCTGACTCATCAGCGACATTGCCCGCAGTGATCAGCGCCTTTAATCTTTCGCGCGACAGCATCGGCGCGGCGTCGGCAAGCGCACGGTCGAGGCGAAGCCCATCGGCGATGCCTGCAATCCGCACTTGAATGATTTCTGCCCCCCGGTCCATGTCTGCCGGATATGGAAAGCGGTGTTGGAATTTCAAGAAGCATGCTGGAGCGATTGCTGGCTGAGGCAGCGCAATCGCCTTCCCAGGAGATATGCGGGCTGCTGTTTGGCGATGACGCGGCGATATCAGCAGCGACGACTTGCCGAAATGTGGCGGCAGACCCGTCGATGGCGTTTGAGATCGATCCAGCGGCGCTGTTTGCCGCCCACAAAGCGATGCGCGCGGGCGGGCCAAAGGTGATCGGCCATTATCATTCCCATCCAACCGGCCTTGCCGCGCCCTCAGCGGTCGATGCGGCGGCGGCGATGGGTGGCGAATTGTGGCTGATTATTGCTGGCGGTGACGCGACACTGTGGCGAGCGACGAACGACGGGGCATGGCTGGAACGCTTTGATCGCGTGCCCATTCGCTCTACTGCGCCTTGCGCCGCTGCCATCGCTTCGCCATGAGAGGCGGCATCGCCTCGTTTACCAACAATTTTTCGCCTTCTGGAGCCCCATTTTCAATGACGATCAGCCCGGTCGATTTCGCCAGCCTGTTATGCTCGCGCTTGTGCCACGATCTGCTGAGCCCGGTTGGCGCGCTCAACAACGGGCTGGAGCTGCTTGCCGATGAGCATGACCCGGAAATGCGCAATCGCTGCCTTGAGTTGCTGAGTGAAAGCGCCCGCGCATCAGCCAACAAGCTGAAATTCTTCCGGCTCGCGTTCGGGGCGGCAGGCGGCTTTGGTGAAACGGTCGACTCGCGGGAAGCGCGGGCCGCAATCGAAGGGTTGTTTGGGGACAATCACCGCGTTTCGCTTGGCTGGATGGTCGAGGATGCGGTGCTGCCCAAGCCAGCGATCAAGGTATTGCTCAATCTGGCGCTGATCGCCGGCGATGCGCTGATTCGTGGCGGCCAGCTGGATATTGGCGCTGAAGTTGTTGATGGGATGGTCGAAATCGTCGTGCGTGGCGATGGTCCCCGCATCGTGCTCGACAGCGAATTACGCACCGCCTTGCTTGGAGCGAGCCCCGATACCGTTATTACGCCGCGGGCGGCAGCGGCCTATCTCGTCCAAGCGCTGGTTGCCGAAGGCGGCGGCGACGTGAAGATTTCTGATCCCGATGCACCCGTATTGTTATTTGGTGCAGCTTTTCGCGCGCGGTAAACTGCAAATTAACTGCTCATCGTCATGAGTTACCCGGCCGGTAGAGGCATATCGGGGGCCCATGGACGATCTTTTGCAAGAATTCATCGCTGAAACTCGCGAGACGCTGGAAGCGCTCGCGGGGGAAATCGTGATGTGGGAAGCCGATCCGTCGGATCGTGCGCGCCTGGATGCGATATTCCGGTTTGTTCATACCGTTAAGGGTAGCTGCGGCTTCCTCGATCTGCCCCGCCTTAGCCGCCTCAGCCATGCTGCGGAAGATGTGCTGTCGGCGGTGCGATCGGGTGAACGGTCGCCGGACACCGCGTTGGTCAATGCCGTTCTCGCCATTGTTGATCGCATCGGTGAAATCATCGAGGCAATCGATGTTGGCGCGTCGCTTGATGATTCGGGCGAAGATTTGCTGATTGCTGCGCTCGACAAGGGCGCAGAGGTTGCGGCAGCCCAGATGCCAACCACAATCATTCAGCGCGCGCCCACACGCAGCGTAAGGCTGAGCGTCGATTTGCTCGACATGATGATGAGCGGCATGTCGGACATGGTTCTGGCGCGCAATGAATTGGCGCGGCGCTTGCGCGATGAAGCGGTTGATCCGGCGATTGAGGCCGCCCTCGACCGATTGTCGCACACCGTTTCTGAAATGCGCGATACGGTCACGCGCACCCGGATGCAAAAGATCGACGCGCTGTTCTCGGCACTGCCGCGGATGGTGCGCGATACCGCCGCCGAACTCGGCAAGAGTGTCACGCTCCAGATTGACGGGTCCGATGTTGAGCTTGATCGCGAAATGATCGAGATGATGCGGGACCCCTTGGTCCACATCATCCGCAACGCGATCGATCACGGCCTGGAAACAGCCGCCGAACGTGTCGCTGCGGGCAAACGGCAAAATGGTCGGCTTTCGGTCGCCGCTCGGCAATCGGGCAACCAGATTATCGTTGAAGTGGTCGATGACGGGCGCGGCATCGATGTCGAGCGCCTCATTGTTAAGATGGCAGCCAGTGGCGAACGCAGCGAAGCCGAACTTCGCGCCCTGCCAGAGCGCGCCAAGCTCGATCTCGTTTTTGCACCGGGCTTGTCGAGCAAGAACGAAGTGACGTCCATTTCCGGTCGCGGGGTCGGCATGGACGTGGTCCGCGCCAATATTGAACAGATTGGCGGCCGCGTCGAATTGATCAATCGGCCGGGCAAGGGCCTGTGCATCGCCATCCATGTCCCGCTGACGCTGTCGATCATCTCGACGATCGTGGTCGGCGCTGCGGGTCAGCGTTTTGCAGTCTCCCGCCAGTCCATTGAAGAAATTGTGACGGTGCGCGGCGATTCGGTGCGGGTCGATATGCTCGGTGATACGCCGGTTGCGACCGTGCGTGATCGCCGATTGCCCTTGGTGCCTTTATGCAAGATATTGGGCCTACGGGACGAACCCGGCGTGATCCGCATGCTGGCCATTGTCAGCGTGGCAGGCGGCAGTTTTGCCCTGGCAGTCGAAGAAGTGCTCGATACCGAAGAGCTTGTGATCAAGCCAGCGCCGCCGATCGTGATGGCCACGGGGCTTTATGCGGGGCAGACATTGCCCGATAGCGGACGGCCAATGCTGTTGCTCGATTGCGCGGGGCTCGCTGCCGAGGCAGGCCTGCAATTCAGCCGCGACGTCATTGTCGGCGATGATGACGAGGGCATTGGCGACCAGACCGCACAGGCGATGTCGGTGCTGTTGTTCCTTGATCTTGACGGTGCCCGGCGCGCCGTTCCGCTCGATATTGTCGAACGCGTCGAATTGGCATCAAGCGACGCGGTGCGTCGCTCCGCTGGTCAGCTCCGCCTGTCGATTGACGAAGCCATCGTGCCGCTCGCCGGGGTGGCCAAAGCCGATGATCTAATCGCCGCCCGCACCGAGATATCGGTGCTGCGGTTGGCGGACGGTCGCACCGAAATCGGGTACGCAATTGCCGATGCGCTCGACATCGTTTCCGTGACAGAACCAATGGTCCCGGCTCGGGTCGCGGGGCCAATCGCTGGCGTCGTGGCGATTGATGGTGAGCAAGTCGAGGTGCTCGACATTTACTGGTTGTTCGCGGCCCATGCTGATCCCGGCTCGACGACCGCTGGTCAGGCATTATGCCTGCTCGCTGGTGATGAAGCCAATTGGATGGAGCAATTCCTGCGGCCAGTGCTCGAAAATGCCGGGTATAAGGTCGTGACAAAGATCAAGCCAGGCGAGGCCGTGGCCATTGCCCTGGCGATGGATAGCGATGATTTGGTTGCGGTTGGTAATGCGCCAGTCGTGCGGCTGCGCGCTGATCCCAAGCCACCAAGCAACACCGACGACAGCGTCTACCGCTATGATCGGGACGGGCTATTGGCGGCATTGGCAAAGCGCCACGCTGGCGGAAGGGGCTGATCATGGCGGATTTGTTTCTCATTGCCCGCATTGCCGGCCGAACCGTTGCGATTGCATCCGATCAAGTTGAATCGGTCGTCGATATCGGTGAAATCACCCCAATCCCCCGCGCCGCCGCAGAAGTGCGCGGACTGGCCGCGCTGCGGAGCCGGGTGGTGATGGTGATCGATACCTGCGCCGCGCTTGGCCTTCCACCCGCCGAAATAAGCCCCACCCGCGCGGTCATCACGCTGGTCGATGGGCATCATTACGCCGTGTTGGTTGACGCCTTGGAAGACGTCGCCCCGTTTAGTGTCGCGCCGCTGGCCAGTGGCATCGTCGTCGATGGGGGATGGGCAAGGGCCGGGTGCGGGATCGTCAATCGCGATGGGGATCCGCTGCTGGTCGTCAATCTTCGGGCGCTCATTCCGGGGATCGCGATCGCGGCTTGATCGGGATGCCTTAACGCTAAGCTTACGTTTTTAGTGCACTCATCAATCGAAGCCGTTCAACGGGGTAAGAATAATGAAGACCTGCCTAGTGGTCGATGATTCCAAGGTGATCCGCAAGGTCGCCCGCCACATCCTCGAAACCTTGAATTTCGAAGTTTCAGAGGCTGGCGATGGCCGTGAGGCACTGGAAAGCTGCCTGAAATCGGCCCCCGATGTCATCTTGCTCGATTGGAACATGCCAGTGATGAGCGGCATGGATTTCTTACGTGCGCTTCGCGAAAGCGCGGTCTCGCACCGACCCAAGGTTGTGTTTTGCACTACTGAAAATGGCATGGCCTATATCCGCGCGGCGATTGAGGCAGGCGCAGACGAATATGTCATGAAGCCGTTTGATCGCGAAACGCTGGAAAGCAAATTGCAAATCGTCGGCGTGGCTTGAACTGAGTTAACCCGGTGAAGAACACCCCCTTAGCCTTACCCACGTCGTCACCTGACGCGACCCCGACCCGCATCCTGATCGTTGACGATTCAGTGGTTGCGCGGGCGGTGATTGGTCGCATGATCGATTCCACCGGTCATTTCATGGTTGCGGGCGCGGTGGCCGATGCGCAGGCTGCGCTGGCGTTCTTGCGTCAACATCGCGTCGATATCATTCTGCTCGATATCGAAATGCCCGGTGTCGATGGCCTTACCGCATTGCCTGACATCATCGCCGCTGGGCAAAACGCGCATGTGCTGATTGTTTCTTCCTCCTGTGCCGAAGGTGCTGCCGCTTCTGTTCAGGCGCTGACGCTGGGCGCCGCAGATACGCTGGTCAAACCCGGCATCGGCAATCTGGTCGGCAAGTTCGGCGATATCCTCGAGGAAAAGCTGCACCGCCTGGTCCAGGGGCGGGCGCGCGTCGCCAATCTGCAGGCGCTGCCCCCACCCGTCGCCCTGGGTGATGACTATGATATTGTTGCGATCGGTGCCTCCACCGGCGGCATCCATGCCCTCAGTCTGATGTTGCGGGCGATACCTGCATCATGCCAGTTGCCGATCCTGATTACGCAGCATCTGCCGCCGTCATTCATGCCCTATTTCGCCGCGCAGCTCGCCGTTTTGGGGAGCCGCCCCTGCGTTGTTGCGACGGATCATATGCGGATCCAGCCAGGCCGAATCATTATCGCCCCCGGCGAGGCGCATTTGCGTTGCGTCAGTTTCGGGGACGGCGTTGCGCTGCGGCTCACCACCGAACGCGCGGTCAGTGGATGCATGCCATCCGTTGACCCGATGCTTGAAAGCGTCGCCAAAATCTATGGCGCGCGCGCGCTTGCAATTGTGCTGAGTGGGATGGGTCGCGATGGTTCTGAAGGCGCGCGGGCAGTGAGTGCCGCCGGGGGCAGCGTAATCGTGCAGGATCAGGCAAGTTCAGTCGTGTGGGGAATGCCCGGCATGATCGCCAATGCCGGATTAGCCGATGCCATCATGACGCCCCAGGCGATCGGACGACTGATCACCGAACAACGCCGGCCAGTGCGATGATGATCAACCGCCATCCGACGACCCAAACCGGCGCTATGGCCGTCGTTGCCAGCCTGCTCGAAGCGCGGACTGGCCAGCAAATCGCGGCCAATCGTACCTGGCGGATTGAAACCGCGCTGAAACCCGTCCTGCGTTTGCGCGGGCATGATAATCTTGACCAGTTGGTGGTCGAATTGTTCGACGATCAGACTGGGGTGATTGCCGATCAGATTGTCGATGCCCTGCTCAATCAGGAAAGCTCGTTCTTTCGGGATTCCGGGGTACTCGACATGGTTGTGGCAGCAATTGATCAACGCCAACAGGAATGTGATCGCCGCCCGCGCATCTGGTCAGCCGCCTGTTCGACGGGGCAAGAGCCCTTGTCCCTAGCGATGCTTTTCGCTGATCGTTTCGAAATCACGGGCAAAGCAGAGCCAGAGATATTGGCAACCGACGTTTCCGAAGCCGCGATCGCGCGTGCCCGTGCCGCCCGCTATTCCCAGTTCGAAATTCAGCGCGGACTGCCGGTTCGCCAAATGATCAAATGGTTTGAAGCATCGGGGTCGGACTGGATTGCGCAATCCAATCTTGTCCGCAAAATCAATTTTCGGCGCCACAATCTGGTCGGCGATCCCGCACCGGCGGGCTATTTTGATATCGTCTTATGCCGCAATGTATTGCTTTATCTGTCGCCGGTTCTGCGCAAGCGCGTGTTCGATCTGCTCGCACAGGTGGTTCGCCCAGGCGGCCTCTTGGTGCTTGGTGCAGGCGAGACGGTGATCGGCCAGACAGAGGCCTTTTCCCCGAGCCCGCGCTTCCGCGGCCTTTACGAACGTGGCGCACAATCGATGCACGAACTCGGTTTGGTGGCCGCCTGATCAGACGAGCGTTTACTTTGCGCAGGCACCGCGCCAAGCCGTGCTGATGGAATCGGTGGCGCCCCTCAAAAAACAGGCGTTTGGCCCGCGTGATTTGTTCGTCGTCATCGCGATGAATATCTTGTGGGGCCTGAACCTGATCGTCGTGAAAGTCTCGGTCGACGCCATTTCTCCGCTTACCGCCGCCTTTCTCCGCCAGGCGATCGTGCTGCTGGTCTGTGCATCGGCGCTGCGGATTGTGCCGGGCAAAATGCGCGAGTTAACGGCGATTGGGGTGCTATCGGGCGGGGCCTTTTACATCGCGACGAACCTGTCGCTGTCCGTGGCGACCAATGTTGGCGCGCTGGCTATTGCCGGGCAGCTTGGCGTTCCATTTTCGCTGTTGCTGACGATCCTTGTTTTTCATGAACGGATTCATGCGCCGCGCATGATTGGCATTTCGCTGTCGCTCCTTGGGGTGTTGGTGCTGGTATTCGATCCTGCGGCGACGGGCGAGGGACTTGGCCTTGCGCTGACCGCGCTCGCCAGCCTCATTTGGGCGATTTGTTCGGTTATCCAACGGTTGTTGATCGGCGTTCGCGTGCTGACGATCTATGCTTGGATTGGCTTGTGGGGCACAGCGATACTCGGGGCGGTTGCGTGGTGGCGGGAGCCGACGGCAATGGCAGCGTTACCCGATTTGCCGTTGCACACGGTGGCGCTGGTTTCCTTTTCGGCGATTGGGTCAACGGTGTTGGGGCAGGGGGCAATGGCATGGCTGCTCCAGCGGCACTCTGTTGGGGTGGTGACACCACTGACTCTTGCGGCCCCGGTGATTTCAGTCTTTACCGCTTCCTGGTATTTCAACACGCCGGTGACGGCGATCATGCTTGTCGGAGGCGCAATGGCCATGCTGGGCGTAGCGATCGTAACGGTGCGCACTGCGCAAGCGGCATCGTCATGAATATCATCGACGCCGCATCGCCCAATTTCGATGAGCGGGCCCGGCCAATATCGATGATTGTGTTGCATTATACCGGGATGCGGGATGCCGATTCCGCCATCGCCCGGCTTCGTGATCCGGAAGCCGCAAGCCGGGTTTCGGCGCATTATGTTGTGGCAGAAGACGGCACCGTCCTGCGGCTGGTGCCAGAGGAAAAGCGCGCCTGGCACGCCGGTTTGGCGAGCTGGCGTGATATCCCATCTGATATCAACAGCGCATCGGTGGGGATTGAGATCGTCAATCCCGGGCATGAATTCGGCTATCGCCCCTTTCCGGACGAACAGATCGCCTCGGTCGTCCAGCTCGTGATGCAGATCAAGGATCGCTACCAAATCACGCGCGGCAATGTCGTTGGCCATTCGGATATTGCCCCACAGCGCAAGCGCGATCCCGGCGAGCTTTTCCCGTGGAGCAAGCTGGCCCGGCTACGCCTCGCCCTGCCAAGGCCGACCAAGAATTTGATGGACCCTAACTGGACTCAGGCGGGCTTCCTGCTCGCGCTGGAGCGGTTCGGTTATGACGTGACTGATCCGATGGCTGCGATTATGGCCTTCCAACGCCGCTTCCGCCCCGAGATGATCGATGGCGAAGTCGATGCCGAATGCCGGATGATCCTGCTCGCGCTGCTGTTGCCAAAGCCGCAAGGGGACGACTAAAGCTGATCGTGCCAGAGGGTCGGGCGGCCGCGGGTGCGCAAGCACGCGAGGAAAGTCCGGGCTCCACGGAAACGACGGTGCCGGATAATGTCCGGCGAGGGTGACCTTAGGGAAAGTGCC
>JAIERC010000230.1 GCA_019747165.1 Sphingomonas sp.
GCAGCTGATCATTGCCAGAGAGACAATCAAGCGCGGGGGCTGATGCCAGCGCCGCGCGTCACCTAAAAACAGGAGAAGATCACATGGACACCACCAACCTCTTCCGGCTCGATGGCCGGATCGCGCTCGTCACCGGCGGCTCACGCGGCATTGGCAAGATGATCGCGGCGGGCTTTATCGCCCAAGGCGCGACCGTTTATATCAGCTCGCGCAAGGCCGATGCCTGTTTCGAGACCGCCAAGGAACTCGGCGACAAGTGCATCGCACTGCCGCAGGACGTATCGACCGTCGCGGGCTGCAAAGCGCTCGCCGCCCAGCTCGCTGAACATACCGACAAGCTCGACATTCTCGTCAACAACGCGGGCGCTGCCTGGGGCGAAAGTTTCGAGACTTTCCCCGAAAAAGGCTGGGACAAGGTGATGGATCTGAACGTCAAATCGCCCTTCTTCCTGACCCAGGCGCTGCACGAGGCGCTGAAGGCGGCGGCGAGCGCGGGGCAACCGGCCAAGGTGATCAACATCACCTCGATCGACGGGCTGCGGCTCAACCCCTGGGAGACGTACAGCTATCACGCCTCCAAATCGGCGCTGATCTATCTGACCAAGCGGATGTCGGCGCGGCTGATCAAGGACCATATCAACGTCACCTCAATCGCGCCGGGCGCCTTTGCCAGCGAGATGAACAAGGCCGCACGCGACCATGGCGACGCGATTGCCAAGGGCATTCCGGCTAAGCGGATCGGCGTGGACGAGGACATGGCCGGCACCGCGATCTACCTGGCGAGCCGCGCGGGCGATTATGTGGTGGGCGAGACGATCGCGGTCGATGGCGGGCTGGTCTACGGCGCGCTGGGGACCTCTATCGACGCCTGAACTAACCGAGCAACTCAACGTCGAGGCCGAGGCCCAACCCGGCCTCGGCCATGCGCCGGTCGAGCGTAAACAACTTGGCACCTGCATCGGCAGCAATCGCCATATGCAGGGCATCGCCACTGCCGAGCGGCAAGGCACTTCGGGACAACAAATCGCCAGCGGCCTCGAAATGGCGTTGGTTGATCGGGATGAATCGGGCGCTTGCGTTGAGCATGTCGGTGATCATGACGAGCAGCTTTGGCCGATCATCCGGCGACAATTGTAGGGCACGGGTCTTGGCCGCGAGCGCCGATGCGATTTCGGTTTCGCACCAATGGCTGCTCACCAGATCGCCCGGACGAACACCGGCCAGCCACATTTCTGCGATCACCGAAAACGCTTCTTCAACATAGGCGCTCACCAGAACCGACGTATCCGAATAGACCAAGGTCAAAGCAAGTCTTCGCGCCGCAGTCGCTCAACGAACGATAATCCATCGAGATCGATATAGGGCGTTGATAGGGCGCGCGCGCGCCGCATCGCCTCGACATCGATCGGCTTTTTGGGCTGATCCTCTGCCACCAGCCGCGCAACGGGCTTGCCGCGCCGGGTGATCGACACGGTTTCCCCCGCTTCGGCGCGGTCGATGAGTTCGCTCAACCGTGCCTTGGCATCGGCAATGCTGTAAGTCTCCACCGCCCGCTCCTGACCATCTGGATGGTCATCTAGCAGCAGATGAGTGAAATTTCTACCCAGCAATCCCCCCCGCCGCCAGCACCGCCAGCGTCACCAGTTCGCTCGCGGTGCTCGTCATCGGGGCGATCTGGACCGACTTTTCCATGCCGACCAGCATCGGGCCGATCACCGCGTCGCCGCCGAGTTCGCGCAGCAATTTCGCCGAGATGTTGGCGCTTTGCAGGCCGGGCATGATCAGCACGTTGGCGGGGCCTGAGAGGCGGGCGAAGGGGTAGTTGGCGAGCTGTTTGGGGTTGAGCGCGACGTCGGGTGCCATTTCGCCTTCATATTCAAAGCTGACGTGGCGATCGTTCAGGACGCACACCGCATTGCGGATATTTTCCAGCCAGCGGCCTTCGGGGTTGCCGAAGTTCGAATAGCTGAGGAAAGCGACGCGCGGCACATGGCCCATGCGCTTGGCGACGAGCGCGGTCTGTTCAGCGATGTCGGCGAGTTCCTCGGCGGTCGGGCGCTCGTTGATCGTCGTGTCGGCCATGAACACGGTGTGCGCCTTGCCGACCATCAAATGGATGCCAAAGGCGGTGCGGCCCTTGATGGGATCGATCACGCGCCGGATTTCGCGCATCGTCTGCGCATAGGGGCGGGTGATGCCGGTGATCATCACATCCGCCTCACCCAGCTGGAGCAGCACCGCGCCGAAGATGTTGCGGTCCTGGTTGATCATCCGTTCGCAATCGCGGTGCAGGTAACCGCGGCGCTTGAGCCGCTCGTACAGGAAATCGACCATCTTGGGGACGAGCGGCGATTTACGGCTGTTATGCAGCTCATAGCTTTCGGGATCAGTGACGCCTAGCGCGCGGAGCCGATCATAGACATCATCGCGGCCGACCAGCACCGGCACGCCGTAGCCGCCAGCCTTGAACTCGATCGCGGCGCGCAGGACGACTTCCTCCTCGCCCTCGGCAAACAGCACCCGCTTGGGATTGGCGCGCGCGCTTTCATAGGCGAGCGTCAGCACGGAGGTGGTCGGGTTGAGCCGCGCGCGCAGCGACTGGCGGTACGCCTCCATATCGAGGATCGGCTTGGTGGCGACGCCTGAATCCATTGCGGCCTGCGCGACCGCGACGGGGACGATTTCCATCAGGCGCGGATCGAAAGGCGCGGGGATGATGTAATCGACGCCGAAGCTGTGGCGCACGCCATACGCGACCGCGACTTCCTCGGGCACCTGCTGGCGCGCGAGTTCAGCGAGTGCATTGGCGGCAGCGACCTTCATCTCATTGTTGATTGCGGTGGCGCGCACATCGAGCGCGCCGCGAAAGATGAAGGGGAAGCCAAGCACATTGTTGACCTGGTTGGGATAATCAGACCGGCCGGTCGCGATGATAACGTCTGGACGGACGCGCTTGGCATCGGGCGGGGTGATTTCGGGATCGGGATTGGCCATCGCGAAGACGATCGGCTTGGGGGCCATCTTCATCAGGAATTCGGCGGGGAGAGCGCCCTTGGCGGAGAGGCCCATGAACACATCGGCGCCGTCCAGCGCTTCTTCCAGCGTGCGGCGATCGGTCTTGGCGGCGTGGGCGGACTTCCACTGGTTCATGTCGCCATGCTCGCGACCCTGATAGATGACGCCGGACTTGTCGCACATGATCAGCTGGTCATGCGGCAGGCCCATCGCCTTGATCAGTTCGGCACAGGCAATCGCGGCAGCGCCCGCGCCGTTCATGACGACGCGGGTGTTCTTGATGTCCCGCCCGGTGAGGTAAAGCGCGTTGATGAGGCCGGCCGCAGCGATGATCGCGGTGCCGTGCTGGTCATCATGCATCACCGGAATCTTCATCCGCTCTTTCAGCGCCTGTTCGATGATGAAGCATTCGGGCGCCTTGATGTCTTCAAGGTTGATGCCGCCAAAGCTCGGCTCCATCAGTGCGACAGCGTTGATAAAGGCTTCAGGATCTTCGGTGGCGAGTTCGATATCGATCGAATCAACATCGGCGAAGCGCTTGAACAGCACCGCCTTGCCCTCCATCACCGGCTTGGAGGCGAGCGCGCCCAAATTGCCCATGCCCAGAATGGCGGTGCCATTGGAGATCACCGCAACCAAATTGCCCTTGGCGGTATATTCATAGGCCGCCGCCGGATTTTCGTGGATGGCGCGCACCGGAATCGCGACACCGGGCGAATAGGCGAGCGCCAAATCACGCTGCGTCGCCATTGGCTTGGAGGCGATGATCTCGATCTTGCCGGGTCGCCCCTCCGAATGGAACAGCAGTGCTTCGCGTTCGGAGAATTGGACGGTCGATTCATCGGTCATGGCGGGCCCCTCGGCTGTTGCATGGTCTTTACGGGGGCGATGACGTTTCTTCCACCCCTGGCGGACACCGCCTTGAACATAGGGGGCTTCGCTGTATCACCACGGCCATGACTGGCCCTGCCCCCACCCCAATGATGGCGCAATATCTGGCGCTGAAGGCGGAGGCAGAGGATTGCCTACTGTTTTACCGGATGGGCGACTTCTTCGAGATGTTTTTCGACGATGCGAAGATCGCCGCCGCCTGCCTCGACATCGCGCTGACCGCGCGCGGCGAGCATGACGGCGTGCCGATCCCGATGTGCGGGGTGCCGGTGCATGCGGCAGAGGGCTATCTCGCGCGGCTGATCAAGGCCGGGCACCGCGTTGCCATTGCCGAACAAACCGAAAGCCCCGCTGAGGCGAAAAAACGCAGCGGCAAGACGCTGGTCGGACGCGCCATCGTTCGCGTGGTGACGGCGGGAACGTTGACCGAAGAAGCGCTGCTCGATGCGCGCACGACCAATTGGTGCGTGGCGATCGGCGAGGCGGCGGGCGGCGTGGCGATTGCCGCCGCCGATATCTCGACAGGGCGGTTCGAGATCATTGAGACTGAAACCGCATCCGTCGCTGCTGACATTGCGCGGCTTGCCCCCGCCGAGACGATCGCGTCGGATGCAACGGCGTTCGACGACCTGGCGACGGGACGCAGGCCGCGCGCCGAATTTGACAGCGCGGGTGGCGAGGCGCGAATCAAGGCGCTGTTCGGGGTGGCAACGCTTGATGGCTTTGGCAATTTTTCCCGCGCGGCATTGGCGGCGGCGGGGGGGCTGGTTCGCTATCTCGATCATAATGGCAAAGGATCGCTTCCCTTTCTCCGCCCGCCGCGTCTTGCCCGGACGAGCGAGGCGATGGCGATCGATGCCGCGACACGCGAGAGTCTGGAGCTGACCGTCACTACGGGCGGTGCGCGCAAGGGCAGCCTGCTTGACGCGGTCGACCGGACCGTGACGGGGGCGGGGGCGCGCCTGCTCGCCGCCGATATCGGCGCGCCGCTGATGGATCGCGGGCGGATCGAGGCGCGGCTCGATCTGGTTCAGTTGTTCCATGACGACGCAGGCCTCCGGGACAGCCTGCGCGCCACCTTGCGCGCCCTGCCCGATATCGGTCGCGCGCTGGGCCGGATCGCAGCCGGGCGGGGAAGCCCGCGCGATCTGGGGCAACTTCGCGACGGGCTCGATGCGGCGTGGCGGCTGGGCGAGCGGCTGGGGCGGATCGACCGCGCACCTGCCCTCCTTGAGCAACTCGCGCCGCAATTGCGCGGGCACGGCGCGCTGATCGACCTGTTCGCGCGCGCACTGGTGGCAACGCCGCCGATCGATTCGGCATCAGGTGGCTATATCGCGCCGGGCTTCGATGCAGCGCTCGACGATCTGCGCGATGCGGGCGCTGGCGGCAGGCGCGCCATCGCGGCACTCGAAGCGGACTATCGCCAGCGCACGGGCATCGCCGCGCTCAAGATCAAGCATAACGGCGTGCTCGGCTATCATATCGAGGTGCCAGCGCGCGCCGCCGATCCGCTGATGCGGCCCGATAGCGGCTTTACCCACCGCCAGACCATGGCGGGCGCGGTCCGCTTCAACGCACCCGATCTGCACGATGTCGCGCTGAAGGTGACGCAGGCCGGCGCACACGCGCTCGCCGCCGAGGCGGCGCATTTGGAGGAGCTGACCGATACCGCGCTTGCCGGGCGCGAGGCGATTGCCGCGACCGCCGATGCACTCGCCCGGCTTGATGTCGCGGCGGGCCTCGCCGAGCGCGCAAGCGAGGGCGGCTGGGCACGCCCCGCCCTGGTCGATCACGCCTGTTTCGACATTCAGGGCGGGCGTCACCCGGTCGTCGAAGCGGCGGTCGCCAAGGCGGGCGGGCGCTTCGTCGCCAATGATTGCCGCTTGTCGGCGGACAACCGGCTCTGGCTGGTGACCGGACCCAACATGGGCGGCAAATCGACCTTTCTGCGCCAGAATGCGCTGATCGCGGTCCTCGCACAGGCGGGTAGCTATGTCCCCGCGACGTCGGCCAAGCTCGGGCTGGTCGACCGGTTGTTCAGCCGCGTTGGCGCATCGGACAATCTGGCGCGTGGGCGCTCTACCTTCATGGTCGAAATGGTCGAGACCGCCGCGATTCTTGCCCAGGCGACACCGCAAAGCTTCGTCATCCTTGATGAGGTCGGGCGCGGGACGAGCACCTATGACGGGCTCGCCATCGCCTGGGCCGTGGTCGAGGCGATCCATGAGGATAATCGCTGCCGTTGCCTGTTCGCGACGCATTATCACGAACTGACCCGGCTCGCCGAACGCTGCGACGCGCTTACCCTCCATCAT
Organism: Sphingomonas sp.; assembly: GCA_019747165.1. Lineage (GTDB taxonomy): Bacteria > Pseudomonadota > Alphaproteobacteria > Sphingomonadales > Sphingomonadaceae > Sphingomonas. The sequence goes on from JAIERC010000230.1 coordinate 6,225, forward strand.
GTCCGCGCGCGCGAATGGAAGGGCGATCTGGTGCTGCTCCATGAAGTAAGCGAAGGCCCAGCCGATCGCAGTTATGGCCTGGCGGTCGCGCGGCTGGCGGGGCTTCCCCCAGTCACGATTGCACGCGCGAAATCAGTGCTGGCCAAGCTGGAAGCGGGCCGCGCCAAAACCGGCGGGCTGGCGGCGGGGCTCGACGATCTCCCCCTATTCGCCGCCGCCGCCGAAATCGTCGAGGAAACACGCGATCCGCTGCGTACCGCGATTGAGGCAATCGATGTCGATGCCCTCACCCCGCGCGAAGCGCTCGATCTGGTCTACCAATTGAAAGCGGTTGCGCGCGGGGGTTAGGGCTTGCGCGCTGACGACAAAAGCATCACCGCCCGCGTAACCGCTCCCCAAAGGCCGCGCTGGCGGAGCCGAGCTGGTCGGATTGGGTGCCAATGTCGGTGGCAACCCGTTCGATGAGATGGGCAAGGCCGACTGCGGCCTGGGCGTGATCGGCGAGTGCTTGCAGATCGGCCTGCACGGTCTGAGCATCGTCTCGCGCGCCATCAACGCCAGCCAGGATGCCGTCCGTTGCCCGGCGCTGCGCTTCGATCGCACGCGCAATGTCGGTGGCGCCAATCGCGATCCGGCCGACATTATTGGCCATCGCATCCACCGAGGCGGCGACATCCCCTGCATTGGAATCCATATCGGCGATATGTTCACCGATTTCGAGCGCGGCGGCGCGGGTCTGTGCGGCCAGTGCCTTCACCTCACCAGCGACGACGGCAAAGGCCGCGCCGGCCTCGCCCGATTGCGTCGCTTCGATCAGCGCATTGAGCGCGAGCGTATTGGTGCGCTGGGCGATGCGTTCGATTTTGGCGGTGATGCCGCGCACCATCGCACTGCTATCGGCCAGTTCGCGGGCCTGGGCGCGCGCCAGCGCGGACACGGTTTCGGCACTGGCAGTCGCGTTGACCTGCGCGGTGACCTCTTGTGCAATCGCGCCAATCGCCGCGCGGAGATCGCCCGCGGCGCGCTGCACATCAGCCATGGATTGCGTCACTGTTACCGCGCGGGTGCGCACTGCCGAGACATGCGTGCCGCTGGCTTCGCCCAATCTGGTGAGTTTGGCGGTCGATCCACCCAGTTCCCGCACTGCGTCGCCCAGAATGGCGATCACCGCCGCCACCGACGTGTCAAAACGCTGGGCATGTTCGGCCATCGCCAACTGCTGGGCATCAGCGGCGCGCTGCTGTTCGGCGATGCGGCGTTGTTCATGCGCGCGTTCAAGTGCGCGCTGATCATCAGCGGCGCGGCGTTCTGCATCAATGCGCCGTCGTTCAAGCGCGGCGAGATCAATGCCTGCCCGGGTGCGATCAGCAAACAGGCGCGCCTGGCCGATCGCCAGCGTCTGCAGCGCACCGACAAAGGCGATGATCGCGGCAACATAGAAAGCCGGCACGGGCACAATCGCGGTCAAATCGATCGTCAGCCGGACGGCCAGCACCCCCATGAAGATCAACGCCGCTTCGGGCAGCAGCGTAAAGATTGTGCCACCCAGGCAGATCACCGCAACATTGACGCAGAATAGGCCCACCCGGTCTTCGCTGAGCGGTGCCATATTGAGCGCGCCGATCAGCACGAACCACGCCAGTCCAATCGCCAGCGCAAAGCCGTTAACGAAGCGCACCCCTTGGTCCGGCGCGGCCAGCCGTCGCTGCAATTTATCCTGCCAGGTCAGCATGATCAGCCCCGCCACGGCGGCGATAATCGGCAGTGCCGCGATCAGGATCAGCGGCTGTTGGACGCGGAAAGCGTACAGCGCCGCCATCCCGATGGCGGTGCCCAGATTGAGCGGCGCAAAGCGCTGCGCCATCCGCATCGTCGCGGCGACGCGATCCGCGCGGCTCAACCCATCGATCGCAAAAAGCGACCGCACGGCGCGCAGCGGGCCGACCATAGGCATTTTTTGCAAATGGCGAATAAGTGCAGGCATTCAATCAGCGTAGCGGCAGGATAGTTAATTATGCGGTAACGCGCTGCTCGCCGGGCATCGTCGGGGTCTGAGGGCGCGTTCTGGAGGTGACCGGGCAGAACAATGGCTGTATCCTGCGCTGATGGCCAGCCGATTTGACTCCCTGCCGCATCGCCGAACGATCATCGATCGGCGCGCAATTGCCGATACGCTTGCCGCCCTTGAGGCCAGTGATGCGGCCAGCATGCGTCAGACCGCAACGCGATTGCTCGCCTCAGCACTCGCCGATGGCCGCACCGAAATCGCCCGGCGGCTGAACGAGCACCCGTCGCGCGGGCTGGAAGCAGCCGCAGCACAGGCATTTCTGATCGATCAGATCATCCGCCTGCTCTATGATTTCATCACCGAACGACTCTACCCCAAACCCAATGCGACGACGAGCGAACGGATCACCCTGATTGCCGTCGGCGGCTATGGGCGCGGCGAGATGGCACCATTTTCCGATGTCGATATCGGTTTCCTCACGCCCTGGAAGCAGACCGCCTGGTCTGAGCAGGTGATCGAATCGATGCTCTATGCGCTGTGGGATCTGGGGCTAAAAATCGGCCATTCATCGCGCTCGCTTGACGAGATGGTGCGCCAGGCCAAGGCGGACATGACGATCCGGACGGCCTTGCTTGAAGCACGCTATGTATGGGGCGATACGGATTTGTACGACGAAGCCGCGCGCCGCTTCGCGGCAGAGGTCCAGACCGGCACCGCGCGCCAATTCATTGCCGACAAGCTCGCCGAGCGCAACGAACGCCACCGCAAGATGGGCGACAGCCGCTATGTCGTCGAACCCAATATCAAGGAGGGCAAGGGCGGCCTGCGCGATCTTCACACGCTGTTCTGGATGGGCA
>JAIERC010000109.1 GCA_019747165.1 Sphingomonas sp.
TTCTTGGCCGCGCGCTGCGCACCGAATGCGACCTTGATTCAACCACCACCCATATCAGCCAGGTCCCCAGCCGCTCTCTGCTTTCCCGGCTGACCGATCATTATCTGCAAATCATCGCCAATCGCGCGCCAATCGGCTTCGAAGCGGAATTTGTGAGCATTCGCGGCCATAACACCATGTATCGCGGCATTTTGATGCCATTTTCGTCCGACGATGACACGATCGATTTCATTTATGGCGTGATCAACTGGAAAGAGCTGGTCGATGCCGAAACCCAGGCCAAGCTCAACGCCGAAATTGCTGCCGCGGTCCGCCAGGCACCCCGTCAGGCTGTGACGGCAACGGCCCCGACTTGGGCAAGTGGCCCAAGCGCCAGCCAGGACGATTTCGAAGATGCGCACGAACCATCCACCGACGACGATTCCGCCTTCGTAATCGCCGCGGGGCTTGCCGATCAATTGATGCTCGCCCAGCAAACCGCCGCCGCCGCGCGCGCAGCCGATACGCGGAGCCGGTCTGCGCTGTACCGCGCGCTTGGTCGCGCCTTTGATTTTTCGATCGCGGCCAGTGCTGATCCAGTTGGTTATACGGCCTTATTGGCGGGGGCCGGGATCACCGAACAAGCCCGCGCGCCGATGACGCCGGTCGTCAAGCTGATCTTTGGCCAGGATTATGACAAAACGCGACTCACCGAATTTGCGGCCGTCCTTGCCCATGCGCGGCGCTGCAACGTCCCTGTCGGCGCGCTCGCCGATTTTCTTGATATGGCAGAAGGCGGGATCAAAGGCATTGTCGCCGCCGAACGCGCGCTGCGCCGCCCTGCCCCGCGCCCTGCCCCGTCTTCACACCGGCTGACGGCTGCACGCGCAGCGCTCAGCATGTGCGCGCCAATCGCAACGATCGATTTCCCGGGCGACCTTCCCAAGGGATCGTTCGTTTTGCTCGTCGCGCGCGCTGGCGATGCGGGCCAATTGGAGATTATTGCGAGTGTTTCGGGTGACGATCGCCGCGCCGGACCGATCATTGAGCAGGCCGCGCGCTAACCCGTCAGCCGGTGTCAGCACCGCGATTTCAGTGCAGCGCAGAGCGCGCAGACTCTTGAGCTAATCGCTGGCTGGGCGCATAGCGCTGCAATGGTAAAAGCCACGCTGAAATCGCTGTCTGATGCGCTTGCTATCAGGTTGGTAGAGGGTGCCCTGCCGGGCGAATTGGAGGGGTTCGGTAAGGCCGAGCGTGCCGAGGCCGCGCGCTTCATGGCCGCCACAGCCGGCCAGCGTCCGCCAGGCACGCCTCGGCTGGAGCTGGAAAGCATCTCGGCAGATCCGATGCACCGGCAGATGCGACTCGCCATCGTCAATGACGATATGCCCTTTCTTGTCGATTCGATCGCCGCAACGATCGGCGCGCATGACGTGGCGATCGAACGGATCATCCACCCGGTTCTGCCCGTCGAGCGGGACAGTGCGGGCAAATTGCTGAGCGTCGGCACTGGCCACCCCGAATCGATGATCTATATCGAAATGGAACGCGCCGATGCCCGGGTCCGGCGCGCCTTGCTCGCTGATCTTGAACGCAATCTTGGCAATGTCCGTGCCGCTGTGACCGATTGGTTGACAATGCAGGCGCGGATGGAAGCCGATGCTGAAGCGCTGGCGCGCACCACGGACGCGGGCGCACGCGAGGGCGCGGCCCTGATTAGCTGGTTTGCTGACCGCAAGCTGACCTTGCTTGGCTACGAACACTGGCTGCGCGACGGCCGAGTGACAGAAAGCCTGGGAATCGCGCGTCAGCCGCAGCCCGTACCGCTGCTTGCCGCTGCGTCGCGTGTGCTGGCAATGGAATGGTTCGAAGCGGGCAACGTTCCGCCGCTCGTCGTCAAATCCAATCTGATTTCCGGCGTCCATCGCCATGTGCCGCTTGATCTGGTGATCGTGCCCGTAATGGACGGCAAGAAAATCGCTGGGCTGTCGATTCATACCGGGCTGTGGACCAGCGCTGCGCTTGGTGCACCCCCGCAAGAGGTGCCGGTGCTCCGCGCGCGCCTCGCTATGCTTGAACAAAAGCTGGGCTTTGATCCACGTGGCCATACCGGCAAGGCGCTCAATCATGCATTGGGCGCGTTGCCGCATGATCTGGTGACAGCGTTTGATCAGGAGTCACTGGAACGATTATCGTTGACTGCCATGTCATTGGCGGATCGCCCCCGCGCCGAAATGGTGCTGGTGCGATCAATGCTTGGCCGACACATGTTCGCCTTTGTCTGGCTACAGCGCGACGATCTATCAACCGCGCGGCGGATCGCAATTGGCGACATGCTGGCGACGGCATCGAACGGGTCGCTGCTCAATTGGTCGATCGCGCTTGAAGACGGCGTCGTCGCGATGATCCGCTACACTTTCGATCTGCGTGGCGAAGGGCGAATGCCGGAAACCGCACCGCTCAACCAGCGCTTGCAGCATATGGTCCGCGGTTGGGTTCCCGCTGTTGAAGCGGCACTCGCCGAACAATTGGAGCCGACCCGTGCCGCGCGGCTGGCCATGCGGCATGCGGCTAGCTTCCCTGAAGGCTATCGCACCGCCAATGGCGCGGCGGAGGCGGCGCAAGACATATTGCGGCTCGCCACGCTCAACGACAGCGGCGATCGATCGGTACGACTGTATCGAACCCAAACCGGACAGCGACTGAAAATCTATCGGCTGGGTGGCGCACTGGCGCTTTCCGATGCGGTGCCGGTGTTCGAGAATTTCGGTTTCCGGGTCATTGAAGAGGTGCCGACCGCGCTGACCGATGAAGCACAAGGCTTCGTCCATGATTTCGCGATTTCGGCAGGCGATTGGGCGCCGGCCGATGCGCTGGACGGTGACATGACCGTCCTCGAAAATGCCATTGCGGCGGTGTTGAACGGCAAGGCCGAAAATGATGCCTTTAACAGTCTGATCGTCGACGCGGGATTAGCGCCCAGCGCCGTGGTGCTGTTCCGCGCCTGGTTCCGCTATCTGCGCCAGGCCGGGATGAGTTATGGACTGGTGACGGTTGTCGATGCGCTACGCCGTGCGCCCGCGGTCGCCAAGGCCCTGATCCAGCGGTTCGAGGCCGCGCATAGCCCGAAGTCAAAGCTGAGCGTCGAGGACGCCGCACGCGCGATCGATGCCGGGCTTGATGCCGTATCGGCGATCGACGACGACCGCATCCTGCGATCAATCCGGGGCGTGATTGCCGCCACGTTGCGCACCAATGCCTTCGCGCCAGCGGCAGCCGAAGCACTTGCCTTCAAGCTTGATAGTCACAAGGTGCCGGGCCTTCCTGCCCCGCTGCCATGGCGGGAAATCTGGGTCTATTCGCCGCGTGTCGAGGGCATCCATCTGCGTGCCGGGCCCGTTGCGCGCGGTGGCCTGCGCTGGTCAGATCGGCGCGATGATTTCCGGACTGAAATTCTGGGCCTGATGAAGGCGCAGCGCGTCAAGAACGCCGTCATCGTCCCCACCGGTGCCAAGGGTGGCTTTTATCCCAAGCAGTTGCCGCCGCCCTCAAACCGCGATGCATGGCTCGCCGAAGGAACCGAAAGCTACCGCATTTTTATCCGGTCCTTGCTCTCGGTCACCGACAATATTGTCGAAGGCAAGATTGTTCATCCGGAAAAGGTGACGATCCTTGACGATGACGATCCCTATTTCGTCGTCGCCGCCGACAAGGGCACCGCGACCTTTTCTGACGTTGCCAACGCGATTGCGCTCGAACGCGGCTTCTGGCTGGGCGATGCCTTCGCCAGCGGCGGCTCGCAAGGCTATGACCATAAGGCGATGGCGATCACCGCCAAGGGCGCGTGGATCAGCGTTCAGCGCCACTTCGCCGAACGCGGTGTCGACGTCCAAACCCAACCGATCCGTGTCGTTGGCTGCGGTGATATGTCGGGTGACGTCTTTGGCAACGGGATGCTGCTGTCAAAGGCGATCAAACTGGTCGCGGCATTCGACCATCGCCACATCTTCTTTGATCCCGATCCCAATCCGGCGACCAGCTGGGAAGAACGCGCGCGGATGTTTGCGCTGCCGCGCTCCAGCTGGGCAGATTATAATGAACAACTAATCTCCAAGGGCGGCGGCATCTTCGCCCGCAGCGAAAAATCGATCAAGCTATCCAAACAGATTCGCGATCTGCTGGGGATCGATGCGACGGAGCTTGATCCGGTTGCGCTGATTTCGGCGATCCTGAAAGCTCAGGTCGATTTGATTTGGTTCGGTGGCATCGGCACCTATGTGAAGGCCGCCGTCGAGAATAACATCCAGGTCGGCGATCCCGCCAATGACCGGCTGCGCATCAATGCCGAAGACGTCCGCGCGATTGCGATCGGCGAGGGCGCCAATCTGGGCGTGACCCAAGCGGGTCGCATCGCCTTTGCCGCCCATGGTGGCCGCATCAACACCGACTTCATCGACAATTCGGCCGGCGTCGATTGCTCGGATAATGAAGTCAACATCAAGATCGCGCTCAACCGCGAGATGATCGAAGGCCGCTTGTCCTATGACAAGCGCAACAAGCTGCTCGTTTCGATGACCGACGATGTCGCGAGAATTGTGCTGGAGGATAACCGCTTGCAAACCCTCGCCCTGTCGATCATGGAACATGATGGTGCCCAGGGGCTGCCAAGCTATGTCCGGCTGATCGAGATTTTCGAGGGCGCCGGCCGGCTCGACCGTGCGGTCGAGGGATTGGCGGGCAATGAGGATTTGCTCCGGCGCGCGCAGGAAGGGCGCGGACTGACGCGTCCCGAACTTGCCGTGCTGCTTGCGACGGCCAAGCTCGCGCTGCAGGATGCGATCGAGCATAGTCCGCTCGGCACCGACGCGATGCTGCGCGATGACCTCCACGCTGCGTTCCCCAAGGCGATGCGCACAAAATTCGCCGACGCGATCGACAGCCACCAGCTCCGCAGCGAGATTGTCGCGACCAAGCTTGCCAATCGGCTGATTAATCGGATGGGTGTGCTCCATCCCTTTGAACTCGCCGAAGAGGAAGGCGCGTCGATGGCCGATATCGCGGCGATGTTCGTGGTGGTCGAGCAATTGTTCGACCTGCCGGCGCTGTGGGCGGAGATCGAGACCGCCGCGATGCCCGAAGAGGCGCGGATCATCCTGTTTGACGAAGTCGCCATCGCCACGCGATCACAGATTGCCGATCTGCTGCGCGTAACCAAGCCAGGGACGAGCCCCGGCCCGGTACTAGGCCGCATCGCCAAGGGTTTTGGCGCGCTCGACAAGGCGGCCAAGGCGTTGCTCCTCGAAGAAGCGCAGACGCAAAGCCAGCGCATCGTCGAGCGGCTGGAGCGTTACGGCGTGCCATCCAAGCTGAGCCACAAGGTCCTGCGGTTGTTCGAGCTGGATGGCGTGATTGGCCTTGCCGAACTTGGCCAGCGGCTGGGTATCGACGAGACGGTGTTGGCACGCGCCTTCACCCGGCTCGGCCAGGCGCTCGGGCTTGATTGGGCGCAGACCAATGCGGCCTGGATCACCTCTAGCGATCCCTGGGAACGGCTATTGATTGCCGGGCTGGCGCGCGATTTCCAGCAGCTGCGGCTGGAGTTTCTCGGGCGGCATTCGGGCAACGACCCGCAGATGCTGGTCGAAACCTGGCTGACGGAGAATGCCAGCCGCGTCACCCAGTTCAAAGCACTGGTCGACCGCGCCCGCCGCGCGCCCGCGCCCAACGCCGCAATGCTGGCGCAGATTGCGGGACAGGCGCGGGTATTGCTGGGGCGCTAACGTGTGATGACGTCGGATTGAATCAACCCATACCCCGTTCGCCCTGAGCGAAGTCGAAGGGCATGCGGCGCGCGTGGGCTTCGACTTCGCTCAGCCCGAACGGGTATGAGGTTCAATCGACCTAACGCCATCATCCTCTAGCTTGGCCTGCCCGAGGCCAAGCCTTTAGAGTGTGATGACTTTGGATTGGTCCAACCCATACCCCGTTCGCCCTGAGCGAAGTCGAAGGGCATGCGGCGCGCCTGGGCTTCGACTTCGCTCAGCCCTAACGGGTGTGAGGTTGAATCGACCTAACGCCACCATTCTGTAGCTTGGCCTGCTGGAGCCGAAGCCGTTAGAACCGGGCGCGCAGGGTGAAGCGCGCATTGGTTGGCGCGCCGGTCGAGATATTGACGTCGTTATGCGCAACCGGGAAATAGGTCGTGTTCGTGACATTCTCGACATTCACTTGCGCGTCGATCTTGTCGGTGAGCTTCACGAACAGCGCGAGATCGAGGCGGGTATAGGCGGGCAGCGTTACGGCGTTGCTGATCGTCGCGAACTGATCAGCCTGATGATACAGGCCAACACCGACGCCGAGCCGATCAAGCAACTGGTAGCGGTTCCACAGCGAAAACTGATGACGTGGCACCTGCGCCACTTGCCGTCCTTGCGGCGCGTTGACCGTGGTGCCGGTGATTTCGGCCTCGGTATAGGCATAGCCCAAGCTGGTCTGCCACCGCTTGGTGAGGTTACCCGTGACGCCGAACTCGACACCTTTTGACCGCTGCGCGCCCGTCAGCACGATGGTGCCCGGCGTCGGGCCCGTGGCGCGCGTGTTGGTGCGATCGAGCTGATAGAGGGCAAGGGTCGTCTGGAGCGCCGGTGTCACGTCCCACTTCACGCCGATTTCGTAATTGTCGAAGCGTTCGGGCACCAAGGCCGCGAGCGTGGCGGTAAGCGACAGAAACTGATCGCCCGATTGCGGCAGGTAAGACCGCGTATAGCTGCCATAGAGGGATGCATTGGCTGCAGGCTTCAGCACCAGCCCAAAGCGCGGCGACCACAGATCATCGCTGCGCTGAAGTCGCTCCCCGGTAAAAAGATTGTTCACGACCAGGTCGGTCCGGTCGTAGCGCAGCCCCGCAATCACATCGACATGGTCACCAAAACTAATCTGGTCCTGCAGATAGACTGATCCTTGCGTCAGCGCGCTGCGCGTCTGGCGGTTGCTATCGCCGTCCCGGCCAGCGATGAAGGCGAATGACGGAACGACGAAGGGATCGCTGAGCGCCACGCCCGTCACACGGCGGTTTGCAGCGGTCAGCGGTGCGGCGGGATTGAAGAAGCCGTTAAGTCGTTCATTGCCGCTTTGCTGCCGGGTATATTCGCCGCCGAACAACACGACATGATCGATCCCACCCGTCGATCCGCGCCATTCGGCATTGCCCTGCGCGATGAAGTTCTCGCGCTGGGTAAAGTCATTATACGCTTCAACTCCCAACGTGCGCGCGCCCGTTGTCGGATTGACCGATATGGGGGTGGCGGGGAAGGCATTGGCGTAGGACTTGTTGTAGTCGCCATAGAGCAACTGCGCGTTCACGGTGAGCTGATCGGTCAGTGGCGCTTCAGCGCGCGCGCGGACGACATTGGCTTCAAAAGGCGAGCGATTGATGCCGGGCGCGCCGAAAAACGTATCGCGAAATCCGGTAAGCGGGCGGCCGGCAAGCGAGGGCACGCCGCGATCGGTGACGCGGACATCGCTGACATGTTCATAGCCAAGCTGCAGCTTGATGCCGCCGGCCAGTTCGGTGCCAATCACCGGATTGAGCGCATAACGGGCGCCGTTATAAAAATCGCGGTGGTTGTCGAGCGCTTCGTAAAAACCGTTGAGCCGAAGTGCCGCCCCGCCAAGATCGACATTCACGTCGCCAGTTACCGCCCAGCTGCCAAACGTATCGCCGGTCGCTTCGGCCGTCGCCCTGGTGCTGCCAATGATCGGGCCTTTGCTCACCCGATTGACCACCCCGCCACCGCCGCCGCGACCGAAGATTGTCGCGTTGGGGCCCTTCAGCACCTCGACCCGATCGACATTATAAAAGCCGCGAAAATACTGAATGTCGTCGCGAAGACCGTCGACGAAGAAATCTGCGGTGGAGTTGTTGCCGCGCAGCGTGATCTGGTCGCGATTGCCCTCACCCTGCCCCGCCGAAACGCCGGGCACGAAGCGCACCAGATCAGCAACTGATCGGATCGCCTGATCGTCAATCTGCTCGCGGGTCAGCACCGTGATCGCCTGCGGCACGTCCACCAGCGGCGTCTTGGTCTTGGTCGCGCTGCTCGTCTGTTCGGTGCGATAGCCTTCGATCTTGCCCGTCACGATAATCTCGGTGCCGGTTTGCGGCCCGGCGGCCATGTCGATGTCGTCGGTTGGCAAGGCATGTGCCGGCACCGCCAGGAACAGGGCAGTGGTGGCGAGCAAGGTTGACGCACGCATATGTAATCGGTCCCCAATTGCGAATGACTCGCGATAGGGAGGCTCTATTGAGAGTCATTCGCAACGTCAAGCTTGTTGCGAGTGATTTTCATTAACAACCGGGGCATATTCGAACAACCAGCTGCGTAGCGCACTGGCGAGGTTGGGCGGGTTCGACTGGGCGATCCGCAGCGCGTCGATGGCGGCGATCAGCGCATTGAGCGGGAGCGCGCGGGCGGCAGCTTCGCTCTCCAGCGCGGCCCAGAAGAGGGGTTCGAGGCTGATCGAGGTTTGATGACCGGCGATCGTGACGGAACGCTTGACGGGGCCGTGGAAGCCGGTGGGGGGTGGGGTGATGGGGGTGGTCAATTGGTGCGGTCGGCGATCAGGGCGAGGGTGCGGGCGAGATTGGCTTGGGTATGTTCGTGGTACCATCCAAAATGCTCGGCTGTGAATACCTTCAGCGCGGCGCGATAGGCAGCGACAGCGTCCGCCAATAGCGCCAGGCCAGCCTCACCCTCCCTACGCTTACCTTGCGTAGCGAGCGCAATGCCCAGATTATTCTGCGTCATCGCCCATTGGGCGGGCATCGCGCTTTCGGTGTAGACGGTCAGCGCGGCGCGATAGGCGGCAACGGCATCGGCCAGCAGCGCCAGCCCCGCTTCGCCCCCCGTCCGCTCGCCCTGTGTGCGGAGCGCAGCGCCCAGATTATTCTGCATCATCGCCCAATCGGCGGGCATCGCGCTTTCGGTGTAGACGGTCAGCGCGGCGCGATAGGCGGCAACCGCCTCGGCCAGCAGCTCCAGCCCCGCCTCGCCCCCCGTCCGCGCACTCTGCGTCTGGAGCGCAGTGCCCAGATTATTCTGCGTCATCGCCCATTGGGCGGGCATTGCGCTTTCGGAGCGCACGGTCAGCGCGGCGCGATAGGCGGCAACCGCCTCGGCCAGCAGCGACAGCCCCGCCTGGCCCCCCGTCCGCTCGCC
>JAIERC010000308.1 GCA_019747165.1 Sphingomonas sp.
ATGCCGATGCGCTCGCCCAGCTCGGCACCGAGGCAGCGCTGGTTGTTTCCGGCGAAGAGGGGCTCGACGAGCTGTCGGGTGCCGGGCCGAGCATCGTTGTTAGCGTCGGTGACATCAGCCTGCCATCTACCGTTGCGCCCGAGGATGGCGGCCTTGCTCGCCAGCCTATTGCGGCATTGCGCGGCGGGGACCCCGCCTATAACGCCGCCGCCCTGCGTCGACTGTTGCTTGGGGAGACGGGGGCGTACCGGGATGCCGTATTGCTCAACGCGGCTGCAGCGTTGATGCTGGCCGGACGCGTTGCCTCCCTCACTGACGGGGTAGAAGAAGCTGGCGAAGTGCTCGACAATGGACTTGCCAGCGCGCTGCTGGATTGCTGGATCGCCTATTCATGACGACGATTTTGACTCGTATTCTGGAAACCAAGCGCGCCGATGTCGCGGCCCGCAAGGCCTGTATTTCGATGAGCAACATCGATGAAATGATCGCTGAACAAACCGCCCCGCGCGGCTTTCGCGCGGCGCTAGATGCAAAGGCCGCGCATGGCCCCGCACTGATCGCTGAAATTAAAAAAGCCAGCCCATCAAAAGGGCTGATCCGCGAAAATTTCGATCCGCCCGCCCATGCCATAGCGTATCAGGCCGGGGGTGCTGCCTGCCTGTCGGTGCTAACCGACGAACATTGGTTCCAGGGTGCCGACGCCTATCTGACGGCGGCACGCGGCGTCGTCAGCCTGCCGGTGATCCGCAAGGATTTCATGATAGATGCCTGGCAGGTGCCCGAGTCACGAGCGCTGGGGGCCGATGCCATTCTGCTGATCGTCGCCGCGATCGACGACGATCTGCTCGCCGACATCGAGGCGGCGGCAATTGAATGCGGGATGGACGTGCTTGTTGAAGTCCATGATGCCCGGGAACTTGAGCGCGCGATGAAGCTCAAATCGCGGCTGATCGGCGTCAACAACCGCGACCTGCACGATTTCAGCGTTGATTTTCAACGCACCTATGATCTGATTTCACGCGCGCCTGCGGGGTGTACATTCGTCGCTGAAAGCGGGCTTTCAAGCCGCGCCGATCTCGATGCGATGGCCGAAAAGGGCGTGAAGTGCTTCCTAGTTGGCGAAGCGCTGATGCGCGCCGACGATGTTGAAGCGGCGACGCGGGTGCTGCTCGGCCAATGACTGGGCTAACCCATCTCGACGCCAGCGGTGCTGCCCATATGGTCGATGTCGGCGGCAAAGCGACGACCATGCGCGAAGCCGTGGCGACCGGACGGATTTCGATGTCGCCCGCTGCCATCCTTGCCGTCCGGGAGGGCTCGGTCAAAAAGGGCGATGTGCTGGCCGTTGCGCGGATCGCAGGGATCATGGCGGCCAAGCGGACCAGCGATTTGATTCCGCTCTGCCACCCATTGCCGTTGACGCGGGTGGCCCTCGATCTGGCTCCAGACGACGACGGCGTTACCGTCACCGCAACTTGCGCGACCGAGGGCAAGACCGGCGTTGAAATGGAAGCGATGACGGCGGTGTCGGTCGCGCTGCTAACCATTTACGACATGGCCAAGGCGATTGATCGCGGCATGACGATCACCGGGGTCCATCTGCTCGAAAAACGGGGCGGCAAATCGGGCGACTGGCGTGCACCGCCGCCAGCAACTTAGCACTGGTGCCGCACTGCGATATCGCGCAACAGGTGCGAAGGCTGCATTTTCTGGAGACATCAAAGCCATGGCGGATGCCGCTTTGGACAATCGAGACGTAGCGGACGCCGCCACCGCAGCGCGCGTCGTCTTGCGGTCGCCCAAAAAGATCCAGATTGTCGTCATTGGCGGTGGGGCCGGCGGCCTTGGCCTGGTTGCGAAGCTGGGCAAGATGCTCGGCCGCAAAAAGTTCGATATCATCCTGGTCGATCGCAATCAGACGCATATCTGGAAACCGCTGCTGCACGAAGTGGCGGCGGGATCGTTAGACGCCAATCTCGATGAAGTCGGTTACCGCAGCCATGCCTATCGCTGGAATTACCGCTTTTTCGACGGGTCGCTCGAATCGATCGATCGCGACGCCCGCCAGGTCATCATCGCGCCAATCCTTGATGAAAGCGGCAATGAAATCGTCGGACGACACCGCATTCGCTATGATTATCTGGTGCTGGCGGTGGGATCAGTTTCCAATGATTTCGGGACGCCCGGCGTCCGCGAAAATGCGATTTACCTCGATGATCGCACCCAGGCCGATCGCTTTCGCAAGCGCCTGCTCAATCAATGCCTGCGTGTATCCCGCACGATGAGTGCTGATCCCAGCGCCGATGCCCGCGTGCGTGTCGCGATTGTCGGCGGTGGCGCGACGGGGGTCGAACTATCGGCCGAATTGTTCAATGCTGCCAAAGGTCTCGCCTATTACGGGCTTGAGGTGTTCGACGAATCGCGCCTGGACGTGACGCTGGTTGAAGCTGGCACGCGCATCCTGCCGGCGCTGCCTGACTATTTGTCAGAGGCGGCAACCGAAGAGCTGGAGGCAATTGGCGTTCGGGTGATGACCGGCAAGCAGGTTACCGAAATCACCGATAAAGGCATTGCGACATCGGACGGCAATTTCATTGCCGCTGATTTGCGCGTGTGGGCCGCGGGCGTGAAGGGACCCGATTTTCTGCAAGGCATTGGCGGGCTGGAAACAACCTCCGGCAACCAGCTTGTCGTGACAGAAACGCTGCAAACAACCCGTGACGAGCGCATCTTCGCGATTGGCGATTGCGCGCGCTATGTCCCCGCTGGGGCCGATCGGCCCATCCCGCCCCGCGCCCAGGCGGCGCACCAGATGGCCGGAACAGCCTATCATAACATCCGCGCGCTGATCGCTGGAAAACCCCTTAAACCGTTCATCTATCAGGACAAAGGATCACTCGTTTCCCTGTCCCGCTATTCAACAGTGGGCAGCCTGATGGGCAATCTGGTCGGTGGGCGCATGGCGGTGGAAGGGCGAATTGCGCGACTGATCTATGTCTCGCTCTATGGCATGCATATCGTCGCCATTCATGGCTGGCTGAAGGGCGTAGCGTTGATCGCGATGGGCCGGATCAACCAGGTCATCCGCCCCCGCCTGAAGCTCCACTGAGCAACGAGACAGGATGATGGTCGCGCTGCTGCCAGTCGCCGATGCGCAGGATCAGTTGCTCGCGCTGGCGCGGCCGGTCGCGAGCGAGTCAGTCGACCTGCGTACCGCTGCCGGGCGCTGGGCAAGCGTCGATATCGTTGCCCAGCGATCCCAGCCGGTGACCGATCTGTCAGCCATGGATGGCTATGCGATTCGCTTTCAGGATTTGCCAGGGCCGCTGACGCTGATCGGTGAAAGCGCAGCAGGCCGCCCCTTTGCCGGTATGCTGAGCAAGGCCGAAACCGTCCGCATCTTTACGGGCGCAGCGCTGCCCGCAGGTGCCGATACGGTGATGGTGCAGGAAGAGGTTGCGCTTCAGAATGGTCAAGTAGTGCTGGCCGGCGCGGGGCCATCAGCGACTGGGCGCAACGTTCGACCTCAGGGTCTTGATTACAGCGCCGGCCACGCCCTGATCGCGCGTGGTGATCGGCTCACCCCGGCCCGAATCGCGCTGGCGGCGATGAGTGGACAGGGCATCATCACGGTCAATCGCCGGATTCGTGTGTCGATCGTGACGACGGGCGATGAACTGGTGCCGCCCGGCGCGCCACTTACCGACGCGCACCTGCCCGAATCAAACGGCGTAATGCTTGCCGCCTTGCTCGCTGATCTGCCCGTTGATGTCGATTTAACGCCGATCCTGCCCGATCGGCTGGACGTCATCAGTGCCGCCCTTGCGCAAATCAAGGCTGACATCATCGTTACGATTGGTGGCGCATCGGTTGGCGATCACGATCTCATCCGCCCTGCCATCGACGCCGCGGGCGGCAGCATCAACTTTTGGCGGATCGCGCTTCGGCCCGGCAAACCAATGCTGACGGGCATGATCGGTGAGACGGTGATCCTTGGGCTGCCGGGCAATCCAGTCTCCGCCTTCGTCACCGCGCAATTGTTCCTGCGCCCGCTGATTGCGGCGTTTGGCGGGGCACACACGCCGGTTCCCGAACCGATTACGGCAATATTGGGTGAAGCGCTGCCCGCCAATGACCAGCGTCAGGATTATCTGCGCGGCAGTTGGCAGGATGGAAAGGTCGTGGCGGCCTCGAAACAAGATAGTTCGCTGCTGCTCACCTTGTCCAAAGCCACCTGCCTGATCATCCGCCCACCCTTCGCGCCCGCTGCCTCGGCGGGCGATGAAGTCAGCATTTTGCCGCTTGCTTGACTTGGCGTTTATCGTTGCCTAAACGTTCGTCGTCTGTTCTGAACGGAGGAACATAATGCTCACGCGCAAACAGCACGAGCTGATCTGCTTCATCAACGATCGCCTGGCCGATTCCGGCGTTTCCCCTTCCTTCGAAGAAATGAAGGAGGCGCTCGACCTAAAATCCAAATCGGGCGTGCACCGGTTGATCAGTGCGTTGGAAGAGCGCCAGTTCATCCGCCGGTTGCCCAATCGCGCCCGCGCGCTGGAAGTGCTGCGCATGCCCGATCGCCCGGAACCAGCCCGCAAAGCGAAGACGGCCGCGCCGACCGCAGCTGGCAATGTCCGCAGCATGCCGCAACCGGCTAATGATGTGATCGAAATTCCGCTGCATGGCCGAATTGCCGCTGGTGTCCCGATTGAGGCGTTTGAGGATCATGCAATGCTGGCGGTGCCCGCTGCGCTTTTGGGCGGTGGTGAGCATTATGCGCTTGAGGTTGCGGGCGACTCGATGGTCGATGCTGGTATTCTCGACGGCGATTATGCGCTGATCCGCCGTACTGATGTCGCGCGCGATGGGGAGATCGTCGTCGCGCTGATTGAAGATAGCGAAGCCACGCTCAAATATTTCCGTCGCGAAGGTGCCATGATCCGGCTCGATCCAGCCAATCGCGCTTATGATCCGCAGCGTTATGATCCGCGTCAGGTGCGCGTTCAGGGCAAGCTGGCCGGGTTGCTGCGCCGTTACGACTGATCGCTGGACACAAGACGCTGAATCGCACTGGGAACAGCCGCATAGAACCAGCAATTGATTGAGAAGCGCGAATCGGCGAAGCGACCTGACGGGCAGTGCACCGGCAACACTTCATGGGGCATCCATGAAGGGAAAGCGGCAAGCCGGTTATGCACCGGCACAATATCGGCATAGCTGTCGGGGCTGGGTTCGACGCTGGCGCGGTTACGCTTACCGGCGGCATGCAGGCGAAGCGCGCCGCCAGTAAAAGCGGCGGGCTCTGTGTTGAAATAATAAACCAGGCTCAATACGCGGCGCCGTTCCAAATCAACCGGCCCGGTCTTCATATCGATATGTCGACGGTAGAAATCACCGTTATTATGGCTGGCGATATCCAGTTCGGTGCCAGCGATTTCAAACGGACTCACCGACAGCTCGGCAATCAATGAGGCGACCAGGGGCTTGAAATAGCCCTTTAGGCGTCGCCGCCAATCGGTGATATCGACACCACGCAGCTGCCGGGAATGCCGAATCTTGGGTCGGATGGCGCCATCAAGAACGCGCGACGCCATAAAATTGGCCTCGTGAGCGATGGCCCATGCCAACAGCGCCTGCGCCTCCTCTGCTGGCAGAAAATCGTCTTGAACCATATAGGGTCCGACGCGATCAAGCACGGATAACGCCGCTGTCATGACCTGTTGTGTTCCGCTAAGCTGCGCTGATTGCAACCCAAATCATCGCTTCACTGAACCGGTTGTGCCAGGACACGCCACGGGTGGCGATCATCCGATTGTAACACCGTCACGACACGCCCGGAGGTGAGCGTAATCGCAATACCGCCCGTCTGTGCCAGCACCGGTCGATCGAGCCGCAACCATCGCGGGCGGCACCGCCTCGGCAGGCGTCGTTCGCTGACGACGATATCAGCCTCTCGACAGGCGGCGATAAGGTCATCAGGCGGCACGAAATAGGCACTGCGAGTGGCGATGATGCGCCAGCGCTTGCCCGCAATCATCCGATCGGCAAGGCACAAATCACGGCTGCATCGGGCTGCGCGCTGTTCAGAGAGCAGCGCCGGTTCACCGTCGATGCCGCCGTTCTCGGCCAGCATCATGCGCGTATAGTCCCCCGCCCGATCGCGCAGCAGCGCAACCGCCCCTTGATCGGTGCGGAGCGCCAGATGGCGGCCATCGGCCGTCACCAAAAGGTCAGGCGGCGGCGTCATCAACGCCCAAAGCGCGCCGATCGTCAGCGGTACCAGCCCGATCATTCGAACAGTTGACCGCCACAGGGCGATCCACAATCCGCCAATGACCATTAAGGCAAAGCTGCCATGCGGCATCGCCGGCAACGCCGCGACAGCACCTGGCGCGCTCGCAATGGCATGGGCGATGGCCAAAACCAGCCTTAATGCCTGCTCCACGACCCACCAAAAAGGGGCTCCCAGCCCGATCAGATCAAACAAGAGCGCCAACGCTTCTACGGGCATAACCACAAAGGTCGTCAAGGGGATGGCGACGATATTAGCGAGCGACCCGTAGAGCCCCGCTTTGTGAAAATGATAGAGGGCGATCGGCGACAGGGCAGCCTCGACGACGATCCCCGTCAGCAACAACGAGCCAAGCTGGCGCGCGAGCCAGGGCATCCATCCTTCGTCACGCGCCGCAAACCACGCCTTGACGCGTGGCGATTCATGCAAGGCAATAATTGCGGTTACGGCGGCGAAGGAAAGCTGAAAACTTGGGCCCGCCAGCGCCTCTGGCCAGCACAACAGCACAATGATCGCGCCCGTCGCCACCAACCGCAGCGTCATCGCGGCGCGACCAAGGGCGACGGCCAACAGCACCATCAACGCGGCCACGCAGGACCGGACGGTTGGCACTTCAGCCCCGGTCAGGATTGTATAGCCAATTGCGGCCAAGGCGCCCGCGCCGGCAGCGATCAGCGGCAATCGCCAATGCAGCGCCAGCCATGGGCTGAGCGAGAGCAATCGGAGCACAATCAGCATCACGATGCCGACCACCGCCGTGATGTGCAGGCCGCTTACCGACAGCAGATGAGTGAGCCCGGCGCGGCGCATCGCTTCGGCGTCGTCGAGCGGTATTGCGCCCTGATCCCCCGTTGCTAGCGCCGCCGCAATGGCGCCGGGCCCACCCGCAACCTGCGCACGCACATGCATCGCTAGACGCGCCCGCAGCTCGCCGCCGCTGGCATCGCCGGGCGTAATCAGCGCAATTGGCCCAAAGCCCCTGCCCGTTGCCCCAATCCCGTCAAACCAGGCAACACGTGCAAAATCATAAGCGCCGGGCACCGATGGCGGCGGTGGCGGCACCAGCCGGGCGCCCATCCGAACCACAGCGCCCCGTGACAAGTCCCTTGGCATATCTGCAATGGGTAGATTGACTCGCAGATGCGCTGGCAGTGCCGCTGCCGAGCGACGGCCGGCCCGATCGATTATCCGGATCGGCGCCAACCGCAGCCGGACAATGTCGCGCGGCGGCAGCATCTCTATCCGCTCGACACGTGCGTCAAATCGCACAACGCTGGGCTTGGTCAGTGGCGGACTGGCAACGCGCTCCGCCTTGGTCCAGATCAAGGCCATACCGATCGCAACACAAGCGCAACCGATTGCAAGCACCCGCGATGCCCGCCCCCCACGATCCGCCGCGAGCGCCAGCAGCGCAACCGCAACCAGCGCCAGGATCATGCTCGTCCAGGCCTGCGGATCAGGCAACCACAACCAGGTGCTGACGCCCACCCCCAGCATGACGGGTACCCACAAAAACAGCTGGTCACGCTCAAGATCGAGCCAGTGCTCAATCGGCTGCGGGTGCCTCTCCACGCGCCGCCACGCCGCAGTTTGAAGCGGGGCAAGGGCCGTGCTAGAGGCGCGCTTGGCTGAACTGGCCATGGAAGTTGAAGACTGGGAGCAGCCGCATCGTGGCGCAAGTTAAGAAATTGTCGCAGCCATGAATGCGGTGTCAGCCCAACCTCCTGTAGTGACGCGATTTGCTCCGTCACCCACGGGGTTTCTGCACATTGGCGGTGCCCGGACCGCGCTGTTCAATTGGCTATTTGCGCGCGCCCAGGGCGGCACATTTCTGCTGCGGATCGAAGATACCGATCGCGCCCGGTCAACCCAGCCCGCCATCGATGCGATCCTTGATGGCATGCAGTGGCTAGGGCTCGATTGGGACGGCGAGGTTACCTATCAATTTTCGCGCGCGGCACGCCATGCCGAGGTCGCGCATCAGCTGCTCGCGGCGGGCCATGCCTATAAATGCTTTGCGACAGCCGAAGAGCTGACCGCGATGCGCGAGGCACAACAGGCCGCCAAGCAGCCGGCCCGTTATGACGGTCGCTGGCGTGATCGCGATCCAGCCGAGGCCGCACCCGGCGCGCCCTTCGTCATCCGACTCAAGGCACCGCGCGAAGGCGCCATGACGATCCAGGATCGCGTGCAGGGCGATGTGACCGTCCAGAATGCCGAGCTGGATGATTTGGTGCTGCTGCGTTCGGACGGCACACCAACCTATATGCTCGCTGTCGTCGTTGACGATCACGATATGGGCGTCACCCATGTCATTCGCGGCGATGATCATTTGAACAACGCCTTTCGCCAGATTCCGATCATGCAGGCGATGGATGCCATTGAGGGCGGTTGGCCCGTGCCGGTCTATGCCCATATCCCACTGATCCACGGCACCGACGGCGCAAAAATGTCGAAGCGGCATGGCGCGGTCGGGGTCGACGCCTATCGCGACACGCTCGGCATTTTGCCCGAGGCGCTTGATAACTATCTGTTGCGGCTCGGCTGGGGGCACGGCGATGACGAGATCATCAGCCGGGCGCAAGCGATCGACTGGTTCGACCTTTCGGGCGTGGGCAAATCACCCTCCCGGTTCGACCTGAAGAAACTGGAGAACTTGAACGGCCATTACATTCGGCTCGCCGATGATGATCGGTTGGCCCGGCTGGTGGCGGACCGGATTGGGGGCGATATTGGTGCGGCTGAATATGATCTATTGCGTCGCAGCATGCCATTCCTGAAGCCGCGCGCCGCCAATTTGCTGGAATTAGCTGACGGGGCCGGCTTTCTGTTTCGCGAACGGCCATTGGCCATGGATAGCGATGCCGCGGCGCTTTTGGCGGGCGCCGCACCTGCCCTGCTCGCCCAGATACACGCCGCGCTTGACGCCCTGAAT
>JAIERC010000111.1 GCA_019747165.1 Sphingomonas sp.
CAACCGGCACGGTCAAGTTCTTCAACGCGATGAAGGGCTTCGGCTTCATTCAGCGCGATGACGGCCAGCCCGATGCATTCGTGCATATCAGTGCGGTCGAACGCGCTGGCATGCCAACGCTGAATGAGGGCGACAGGCTCGAGTTTGAACTGGAAGTCGATCGGCGCGGCAAGTTTGCAGCGGTGAATCTTTCGCCCATGCAATAAGCCGTTCCGGCTGACGGATGACGACCAAAAACCCGGCGCGCGACCAGCGTGCCGGGTTTTTGCTTTTTGGAGGAGCAAACCGATGACGATGGCGATTCGTCCGGCAATGTCGGACGACCTCCCCCTGCTCTGCGCGCTGATCGAGAGCGCCTATCGCGGATCAACGGCCCGCAGCGGATGGACGCATGAGGCTGATTTGCTCGACGGGCAACGCACCGATCTTGACGCCCTTGCCGATGCGCTCGCCGACCCCAGCCATTGTCTGCTTATCGCCACCAGGAACGACCAGCTGATCGGCTGCGTCGAGATCACCGACAAGGGATCGGGGCTGTGCTATCTCGGGTTGCTCTCGGTCTCCCCGGAGGGGCAGGCACAGGGGCTGGGCAAGCAACTAATCGCTGCTGCCGAAGCCGAAGCCCAATCCCGCTTCGCCGCCCGCGTCATGGAAATGACGGTTATCCGCCAACGTGGCGAGCTAATCGCTTTTTACGAACGCCGTGGCTACCAACTGACCGGCGAAGAGCGCCCGTTTCCCTATGGCAACGCCCGCTTTGGCGAACCCCGCCGCGATGACCTGGTGTTCGTGGTGCTCGCGCGCGATCTCGCTTAGGCTGGCAGGATTGGCAAATATTGGCCATCGCGCAGGATAGTGACGGGGTCTGAAACTGCGTTTTAGGGAGATGCGGGTGCAGATCGGATTGATAGGCGGTATCGGCCCCGCTGCGCAGGATTATTATTGCCGACAATTGATCAGCCTTTTCGCCCAGGCTGAACGGTCGTTGGACATGACCATTGTCCATGCCGACACCCCAACGCTGTTGGCCAATTTGGCCGCTGATCGCCGCACCGAACAGGCCGAGCTATTCGCGCAATTGGCCGAACGACTCGATCGTGCTGGCGCTGGCTTGATCGGCGTTACGTCAATCGCTGGTCATTTCTGCCGCCATGAATTCGCCGCGCGCTCCCCCCTGCCAGTGGTGGACATGATTGATGCTGTAGCGGGGGACGTTGCAGAACATCACTATGAAAAAATTGGTATTTTAGGAACGCGCACGGTTATGGAATCGCGCTTCTATGGCGGCCTTGCAGGCGTCGATGTCATAGCACCGCCGGGATCAGCGCTGGATGACGTCCATACGGCTTATGTTGAAATGGCGAAGACAGGCATGGCAACCGCGGCGCAGCGCACCATCTTCCACAACGCGGCAACGCACATGATCAACAGCGCAGGCGCTCAGGCAATCATGCTTGGCGGCACCGATCTCGCGCTTGCCTTTGGTGCGGAGACTTGCCCCTTTCCGCTGATCGATTGTGCGGCGATCCACGCCCGCGCAATCTTTAAAAAGGCGCTTGGCTAAAATCGCAACGCTGCTCAGCCGCAACCCAGTCGCGAACACCCCAGCCTCGGGCACTTACCTCCCCACAGTCGTCCCGGATCACGTCACCAAACGCTTGAGCCCCGACACCCTATCCGCCTCCGCTGCCGGCTTGTCGGTCCTGATCCGCGCGATTCGGGGAAAGCGCATCGCCACCCCTGATTTGTGACGCTTTGACAAATGGATCGAATCAAACGCGATCTCCAGCACCAGCGTCTTTGCCACTTCCCGAACCGGGCCAAAGCGCGCCGTTGTGTGATCGCGCACAAATTTATCCAGGAACTTCAGCTCCTGATCGGTGATCCCCGAATAGGCTTTGCCCACCGGCAGCAGGTCACCGTCCTCGGTCCAGCAGCCAAAGGTGAAGTCGGAGTAGAAGGACGATCGCCGCCCGCTGCCACGTTGCGCGTACATCATCACGCAATCGGCGGTCAGCGGATCGCGTTTCCATTTATACCACAGGCCGGCCCGCCGCCCGGTGACATAGGGCGAATCGCGGCGCTTGAGCATCACCCCTTCAATCGCGGCATCGCGCGCGCCATCGCGAATCGCCTGCAGCTCAACGAAATCATTGGCATCGATAATCCGGCTGAGATCGAACCGCTCACCGTCCAGCGCGACAACAAACGCCTCCAAGCACGCGCGGCGGGCGTGCCAGGGCAGGTCGCGCAGATCGGTGGGTCCGTCGAACAGGATATCATAGAGCCGGACAAAGGCAGGATAATCGCTCAGCATCCGTGCCGACACCGCCTTGCGCCCCAGTCGTTGCTGCAGCGCGTTGAAGCTCGCCGCCGCCCCGCCCTCGGCCGAGCTCCCCTGACTATCGCCGCGCACCATCAGCTCACCATCGACAACGCCGGGGGTCGCAAAGCCACGCGCGACATCGGGGAAGCTGGCGGTGATATCTTCGCCTGCCCGGCTATAAAGCCGCGTCTCCCCTGCAACATGGACGATCTGCACGCGGATGCCATCCCATTTCCATTCGGCGACATAGGCATCCAGGCTGAGCTGCTGATCCTCCAACGGATGGGCGAGCATGAACGATCGGAACACCGGCATATCGCTGGCGATCGGTTGCGGCCCGCGCCCCTCTCCCCAGGCGAATAGCGGCGCATAGGGCGGTGACAGGCCATGCCACACTTCCTCCACCGCATCGACATCCAGCGCAAAAGCCTGGGCCAGCGCGGTCTTTGCCAGCCGGGCGGACACGCCAATCCGCAGCGCGCCAGTGGCCATTTTCAGCACGGCAAAGCGCTCCGTCGCGCTAAGCCGGTCGAGCATTGCCGCCAGCACCGCCGCCCCCTCTGCCCGGCTGGCACTGGCCAGGCTATCCACTACCGTGCCAAGCGTCAGCGGGGGCAGATCGGCTGGGGAGGCAGACGGGTCGGGCCAGAGCAGCGCCACGGTTTCCGCGGTATCGCCAACATAATCGCGGCTCATCCGGTACAGCACGGGATCGACTCGGGCCTCGATCAGCGCCCGGATGATCGCAGGCTTCACGGCCGGCATAGTCAGATTGCCGGTCAGCGCGGCCATCGCCCAGCCACGATCAGGATCGGGCACGGCGCGCAGATACTCAGCGATCAGCTTCAGCTTGGCATTGCGCGACGGCGTGTAGATCAGCGCATCGAGCAAGGCAGCGAAGGACCGCATCGCCAGTGACCTATCGACCGACCCGGGTGATGATTTCATCCAGCACCGCCACCGTGATCCCGAACTTGCGCACCACCATCACATTATGCGCTGATTGCCCGTCGGGCCGCAGCGTGAGGAACTGCTTCGCCCGATACCCGCCCTGCATCGTGAAGCGCAGCACCAGGCGGTTGCCCCGCGTTACCCCGGTGACGCCACTAATCGCGTCAGACAGCGTCCCCGCATAATGATCAGGCGATGTTTCACGGATGCGCCATTGGCGTTTCTTGGGCGGCTGGCCCGCTTCCTCGACCAGCTGATCGAGCACCAAATTCCCATCGGGCGCCAAATGGCCAGTGCCGTGCACCGCCACGGGATGGCGCGCGCGCAGGATGACCTTCACCGTCGCACGCCCCTCTGTCTGTCCCGCAAAAAAGTCGGTGGCGGCAAAGCGTGGGGCGGGCGCAACGCGTTCCAGGCGCGGCATCGCCACGCAGCCGCTGAGCAGTGTCATGCCCAGAACCGGGAGGAGGCCCGTGACGCGGCGCTGCCCTCGCCCCGCCATCGCTGATGCTGCTGTCTTCATGCCACCCGTTTCGGCGGTTGGGGATCGCGCTGCAAGCAGATTAGCGCTGGGGTCAGCGGAGCACGGGCGCGCAGGATCAGCCCCCCGCGCAGGAATAGTATCAAGCTGCCGCATCAACGCAGCAATCGAGAGCGACAAACAGCGGGGCAAGCTGCCGCCTAGTGGTTGGGAGGCGCACACCGCATCTTTTTTTTGCTGAACAGCGTGACAGCGATAACGGCCCGCTCAGTCGATCTCGGCGGATCGGGTGAACTCGACCAAATCCCATAGATTGCCGTAAAGATCGGCAAACACCGCGACAGTCCCGTAATCATGGGTGGCGGGCGGGCGGGCCCACTCTACTCCAGCGGCGGTGAAGGCGGCATAGTCGCGCGCGAAATCATCGGTGGCGAGGAACAGGAACACGCGGCCGCCGGACTGGTTGCCAATGGCCGCCACTTGTTCGGGCGAGGTGGCGCGGGCGAGGAGGATGGTGGTGGCGTGATCGGGCGCGCCGGGCGGGCGAATGGTGACCCATCTTTTGTCCTGTTCGGGCTGATAGGTGTCCTCGACGAGCGTGAAACCGAGCTTCGCCGTGTAGAAGGCGAGCGCTTCGTCATAGTCGCGCACGAGAAGGGCGATATGGGCAAGACGGGGCATGACCAGCCTATAGCGCGACCGGGCGCTATTTGGCGATCACCCAACGGCCATCGCGAAAGCGATAGAGATGGGGTGAAATGCAGCGCTCCTGCGCCGCGCAATCATCGGCCGCCGCCTGTTTGAGATGATCAAGGACGGGGCCATCGGGTACCAGCCCGACAAACACCAGATGATCCGCCACCACGGTGACGAAGAGGTCTGGACCGACCTTCGCCGCGATGGCAGCCCAGCCGGGCAGATCAGTCAGCAGGCTCGCGAGATAAGCCTGGTCCTGGTAGCTAACGGCGGATCGGCGCAGCGCGGCAGGCTTGGGCAGCGGCGGGAGGATCGCGCGGGTCTGCGCCTCGGCAAGCGCCCAGGCCTGATCGACGGTGAGGCCGAGCTTCTTGAGCGCAGCATCGCCGACCAGCGCGACCGTTTCCTCGCCATCGGCAGCGAGCACCGCATAAAGATCGTCGCCGATCGGGCGATATTTCGCGGCATCGCCGTTCTGCGGGGATTTCCTCCCATAGGCATCGACATAATGCAGATACTCGCGGTCGCGAACGACCAGCCTTAGGCTGGCAGGTGTCGGTTCGGGATGGACGGTCGACATTTTCCTGACGAAATCGGCCTTCACCGCCGCGCAATCAGCGCGGCTTGCAGTGCGGCAATAGCCCGCGACGGAATCCAGGTTGAACGAACCTTCGGTGCCGTCGTCGCGCTTGTAGAGGATGGTGAGCGGCCGATCCGGATCGGCGGTGAGCGTCGCGCCCGGCATCGCCTTGGCAAAGCGCGCCATCATGTCTGCGCGAAAATCGCGGGATCGGGCAGCGGCAACGGCGGCGCAAGCGGCACCAAGCGCCAATAGGGCCAACAGGACGACCAACACGCGCATGATAACCTCTTGAAACCATGACGAAACTATATCGTTTTGCAGTGCCCACGCAAGCGATCGGCGGCGTTAGCCTTGACTTTGGACAAAACATTGTCCAATTGGTCCTCATGCAAGCTGTATCCTATTCCGAAGCGCGCGAGAATTTGAAGGCGATGATCGACAAGGTCGTCGCCGACCGTGCGCCAATTGCCATCACCCGCCAGCGTGGCGAGGGCGCGGTGCTGGTATCGGAAAGCGAGTGGGCCTCGATCGAGGAAACGCTGTACCTGCTGCGCTCGCCCGCCAATGCGAAACGGCTGCTTGAAAGTATCGCTGAGCTGGAAGCTGGCGGCGGCGAGGTGCATGAGCTCATCTATCCGTGAATGTTCGGTTCTCGTCGCGATCTTGGGCCGAGTATCTGGATCTGAAGGCGCATGACGCGAAACTCTTCGACAAGCTGAACACGCCGATCGAGGAATGCCGTCGCCATCCGTTCAAGGGCACCGGCAAGCCGGAACCGCTCGGCGGCAACCTCTCGGGCTGGTGGTCACGACGGATCAGCCACGAGCACCGGCTGGTGTACCGGGTAACAGGCAGCGGCGATGAGCAAACACTGCAGGTGGCGCAGTGTCGCTATCATTATTAAATTGTGATCGCATCACCGGTCATTATATTAAATAAATCTTGGACCAAATAAGTCGCCCTTAGGCGACTGCGAGGTAATGCTGACGTCATGGATTTCTTCAAAACAGCAATTCCTATATTTGGCCGACCGGAAACATATTCCGAGATGCTTATGAAACTCGCTGGCTTCGTGTTTTGGGAGTGCGTACTAGGTTTTTCATTTCTTATGAAAAGTCAGCAATTTTCCACATTAATCCAAACATCACCTTTTGCATTGATACCTAAAGACGCGATCCCGGATGGCATAAAATTCATAAACCCACCAGTAATTATTATGTCCCTAATAATCTCATTTCTGTTTTATTTCTTACAATTACATAATCTCATCCAAAAGCCATTTCGCATTCGACAGACATTTGATAAAAATCACATTTTTCTCCCTCTGGCTAAATTAGTAGGCAAAAGCCCTCAACCGGATAAGATAAAGCGTTTTGAAGCGAAGCGTGATACGACGATGCAAGAGGTGTTCTATAAATATGCCTCGAGTACTAAGTCGGATACAGTCGTAGACAAACACGATATTGTTCAAGCCCTTTGGCTTTGGAGCATGTTTTGGGCGCTAGAAGAGGGTGTTTTAGTATCTATCGCATTTACGATAACATTTTTTACTTTAAGACTTTATAGTTATGGCTATTCTGCTGTCGGGATAGCTACGATTTGTTTGGTTCTTATGCCCGCCCTTTGGCCCCGATTGTCGCGAGCGGCTCGATCGCAGATTGAACAGATCGCCTCCGATGCTGCCGCTAAGAAGGCGGTCCGAAAGGCTATCGATGCGCTATAGGGTAACGTCGTGCGCAATTATTCGATCAGAAAACGCGGCCAAACCGCATTCTCAGATGTCGAAATTCGCTACAAATCTACTGCAACAACTCCCCCATGTTGACCGAACTCTGAACTATGGTTCCGGTAAGTTACGGTACTTAGATCAGATTGAGGCTAAAACTAATGAGCTGTTCTTGGTTGATTCTGTGGTTCAAAACACACGAACGCAGAAAATATTGGGTAAAAAGCAATCTGTTATAGATTTTTCGGCGGGCAAAAACTCACTGCACGTTTTGAGTACAAAGGACATTATCAGATTACACAATCACTTTGATAGGGTGGTTCTTTTTAATGTTTTACAAGTAGTTCCGATATTTACGATCCGCCAGCAAATTCTGTTAAGGTCGTTTAAATGTTTGAAACCGCAAGGTCAGCTCATAGCGTCCGTGCAGTATAGGAACTCCGATTTCACCCGTATGTCAAAGATGAACAATGCCCGTAGTTTTAAGGATGGCATCCTTATTGACCACATCCGAGGTACGTCATTCTATGGCCTCATAAAACCCCTTGCGTTTCAGACCCTAATTCGTGACGCTGGCTTCGACATTGATCGAACAAAGCTGTATGACGGAAGCTGTTACGTCTGGGCGACGAAGCCAGGCTAAGCGCTATCGCGCGGTAATATTTTCCTCTTCTTTCTAATCCTGCTCCCGCCCACCAGCGCCGACATAAAGCTCGCGTCCTGACGCGTTGTACAGTGCGGCCATCTCCTCCATCCCCTTGATCGCCGCCGCCTTGCTCGCGGCTGCTGTTTCCGCGCCCGTTGGGCCGGTGGCGATGAAGCCTTCGACGCCCTCGTTCTGCTTGGCTACGCTTGGGCCGATGGTCTTGCGATGCAGAGTCTTGACCATAGGGCGGGGATGGATTCTAGTCGGTCGGACTAGAACAGCGGACGGCCTTCCCATGACCCAGCAACAACGCCATGAGGTTGACCGCAACTATCACGCGTTCACGCGCGCGCTGAGCACCATCGTCCAGCAGCACCGCGATCAATTCGTCCTGATGCATGATGGCGCGATCATCGCTTATTTCGACAAGCCGGGTGACGCCT
The DNA here is from genome assembly GCA_019747165.1 of Sphingomonas sp. Taxonomy (GTDB): domain Bacteria; phylum Pseudomonadota; class Alphaproteobacteria; order Sphingomonadales; family Sphingomonadaceae; genus Sphingomonas. The sequence continues at coordinate 7,853 of JAIERC010000111.1, forward strand.
ATCGCGAGGGGCTTTCGCGCTACGCCGATGCGATGTTTTCGATCCAGGAAGTGACCGACGAACCCATCGACCTTGGCTTCTGGTCACATGCGGCGCACAATTGAGTGGCGGCACGACGGTAGTCGCCTCGTAATCCCGGTCACGGTCTATCCGCCGCTTACAGGCACGACGCTCGCCGGTATCGAGGGCAAGGCGTTGATCGATACGGGGTCGACGACCACGGGCCTGACCGGGCGGTTGGCCGAAAGCCTTGGGCTGCGCAGCATCGGCAAACGGCTTGTCGCGACCGTGGGCGGTGAAAAGCATATCGATCGCTATATCTTCCGCGTTGGCCTCGATGGCCGTCACCCCGACGACGAGGTCCCGACTTTTCCCTATATCTTCGAAGATGTTATCGGGTTCGAACTGCTCGATAGTTTCAGCTTCGATGTCCTGATCGGCATGGATATCATCCGGCAATGCGAACTGCTGATCACGCCCGGCAATCACTGTCGGCTCAGCTTCGGCACGTAAGCGATCAGGGTCGTGGCCTTGGTTCGGCGCGCCCCACCATCCACCGCACCCGCATCAGCAAATACAGCGCAAACCCCACCGCCACGCCCGGCACCATGCCCAGCACGATGCAAACCCAGCCATGCCGGATGCCGTAGCTATGCCGCTCGTACAAAATCCACGCCGACAGGATTACCCAGCAGGCGAGCGTGTCGGCAGAATAGCCGCTGGCGTAGGGGTTGACGAAGCCCGCCGCGAAGGCGCCGATCACGTCGGGATGGGCGATCAGCGGGGGCGTTACGATCCAGGCGAACACCGCCAGAAAGGCGAGTGCGGCGGCGATGATCACCGCCTTGAACACCCCCGCCGCCATTGGTTAGCCCCCGGCGGGCATATAGAGATCGCCGCCTGCGCGGTACTTCTCGGCCATCTCCTCCATCCCCTTGATCGCCGCCGCCTTGCTCGCCGCCGCCGTCTCGGCACCCGTTGGGCCGGTGGCGATGAAGCCTTCGACGCCCTGGTTCTGCTTGCCGGCGAAATCGCGGACTTCCTGCGTGATCTTCATCGAGCAGAATTTCGGCCCGCACATCGAGCAGAAATGCGCGGTCTTGGCGCCTTCCGCAGGGAGGGTCTGGTCGTGATATTGCTCCGCCGTATCCGGGTCCAACGACAGGTTGAACTGATCCCGCCAGCGGAATTCGAAGCGGGCGCGGGAGAGGGCGTCGTCGCGCAGGCGCGCCGCCGGGTGGCCCTTCGCCAAATCCGCCGCGTGCGCCGCCAGCTTGTACGTCACCACGCCGACCTTCACGTCGTCGCGGTCGGGCAAGCCCAGATGCTCCTTGGGCGTGACATAACAAAGCATCGCCGTGCCGTACCAGCCGATCATCGCCGCACCGATGCCGCTGGTGATATGGTCGTATCCCGGCGCGATGTCGGTCGTCAGCGGCCCGAGCGTGTAGAAGGGCGCCTCGCCGCACACCTCCAATTGCTTGTCCATATT
>JAIERC010000174.1 GCA_019747165.1 Sphingomonas sp.
ATCAGGGCGCTCGATGACGGTGGCCACGTAGAAATCTCCTGGGGCTTAAACTTCGGCCGCCACTGCGGCTGCCTGCCAGCGGCCATAGCCAGTGATGGCGTCCAAATCAAATATAAAGATGTCTTTATATGTTTGCCGGAAAAACTCGGCGCGACAGGTGATATCGGCCTAGGCGCGGCCTCCCTCGCTCGACAGAAAGCGCGGATCAACACCTGCCCCGGCCAGCGCTCGAGCCCAGCGATCACGGGCCGGCGTTTCAAAAATCAATGAAGGATCGCCTTCCAGCGACAGCCAACCATGCTGAGTCAACTCGCGATCAAGCTGGCCTTCGCTCCAACCGGCATACCCCAACGCCACCACCCAGCGCGACGGTCCCCGGCCCTCTGCAATCGCGCGCAGGATATCGATCGTGCCCGATAGCGACCAACGGCCGGCAACATCGATCGTGTCCTGCCCGCCCCAATCATTGCTGTGCAGAACAAATCCCCTGCCCGGCTCAACCGGCCCGCCGAAGTTGACCGGCGCATCAGGGGCGTCGCCAACATCAATCTCAAACTGTTCTAGAATCTCGTGTAGCCCCAGATCGGCGATCTGGGCGCCGATGCCGATCCCCATCGCCCCTTGAGAATCATGGGCGCACATCGCGATAACCGCATGATCGAAGCGCGGATCGCCAATGCCGGGCAAGGCGAGCAAAAATTGCCCGGTGAGATAGAGCGGTTGGTTCATGCCCGCTTTCTATACGCTAGCCAGCGCCCGGTCCAAAGCCTCGTCTGTCCTGCTTTCCAGATGTGCTGAGCGATAAGGATTTACCTTACTGGCTGGGTAGCACCCTCTTCGCGCGCGAATAAATTGCGCATTTTCCTGTTAGCCGCTTCAATCGTCGCTCGCGCGCGCTTAAAGGGAGCCCAGTTTCTCGACGTGAAGGAAGTGCATATGGCGATCCAGGTAGGTGACAAACTCCCCCAGACGACCTTTATCAAGGCGACCGCCCACGGTCCCGAGGCCGTCGACTCCGCCAGCTTTTTTGCCGGGCGCAAGGTTGCGCTGTTCTCGGTCCCTGGCGCGTTCACGCCAACCTGTTCCGCCAAGCATCTCCCAGGCTTTATCGACAAGGCTGAAGCCTTTAAGGCAAAGGGCATCGACGAAATCGCCTGCACGGCTGTCAACGATGCCTTTGTTCTTGGGGCCTGGAGCAAATCCAACGCCGCCGATGAGAAAATCACCATGCTTGCCGATGGCAATGCCGCCTTTGTTGAAGCGATCGGCCTGGCCTCCGATAGTTCGCGCTTCGGCATGGGCAAACGCGGCCAGCGCTTTTCGATGCTGGTCGATGATGGCGTGGTCACCCAGCTGAACGTCGAAGGTCCAGGCGAGTTCAAGGTCAGCTCAGCGGAGCATATGCTCGACACCATGTAAGGTGCGCGGAAATTTGGCGTTACAACAAGCATTCTGACCATAGCGGCCACAGGCGGGAACCAGCATGGCCCGGTAACGTTGATGATCGACACCCCGATTTCTATCACTGAAGGATCTAGGCAATGAGCGATGAGACCATTCAGAACGCCATAAAGACCGCCACCGATGAGCTTGCTGCCGTCCTGCCATCGGTCACGACCATCGAGACCGAAGCGAAGTCGCTGCTGGCACGCGCGCAAGAAGCGATTGAGGATGTCGTCGAATCGACGGTTGAGGCTGTGAAGGAAAATCCACTCACCGCTGCAGCCATCGCTGGCGGCGTGGTGGTGGCCGCCGCCGGGGCGGCATATGGCGTCAGCAAGCTGCTTGAGGACGATGACAAGCCCGGAACGGCGAGCAGATAATCGATCAGCGGGGCGCATCGATCTTGATGCGCCCGCTCTTCGTCGTTCGACCTTAATCGCTGGCGTAGAAAGCGAGGCATAGCTGTCTTGCCAGTGTCGCGTCGCTCGATTAGCGCCGGTGCATGAACCGTGCTGCTGAAATCATCGCCGAACTCGATCGGCTCTATACAACATCAGTCGAGCGATTGCGCGCGGCGCTGACTGCTTATTTGCGCGATGGGACGATTCCGCCCGCCTCGATGCGCACCGATGGTTCCTTCGCCTATCCCGAAATCCGGCTGATTTATCGGGGCGCTGATGATCGGCCCACGCCGCTCCGATCATTCGGTCGACTGGTTACCCCGGGCGAATACCGCATCAGTGTGACCAAGCCCGCGCAATTCGCCGATTATCTCATCGAACAACTGGGGTTGTTGATCGAAGATTATGACGTGTCGGTTGAAGCCGGCGCAGGTCGGCAGGAAATTCCCTTCCCCTATGTGCTGGATGCGGGCGCGGCGCTGAGCCTGGACGAAGTGTCAGCGACCGAATTATCGCGCCATTTTCCGGCGACCGAACTGGCCTATATTGGCGACGAAACCGCCGATGGGTTGCTGGAAACCCAAAAGGGAATTCGTCCCCTCGCGCTTTTTGACGCGCTACGCACCGATTTCTCGCTGGCGCGGCTGCGGCATTACACTGGCACGCCGCCCGAACATGTTCAGCGCTATGTGCTGTTCACCAATTATCACCGCTATGTCGATGAATTCGTGCGCTGGGCAGCCGGACAGCTTGGCCCCGATGAACAGGGCAATCCTAGTCGCTTCACTGCCCTGTCGGGCGCGGGCGGCGTGTTGTTTAAGGCAGGCGACGATATCGAAGCAGTGCTCGCCGATACCAGCGCCTGGCGTCGGCACCAGATGCCTGCCTATCACCTGATGGCGGATGACCGCACCGGGATCACCTTGGTGAATATTGGCGTTGGCCCGTCAAACGCCAAGACGATCTGTGACCACCTTGCGGTGGTGCGACCAGAAGCATGGTTGATGATCGGCCATTGCGGCGGGCTTCGCCCCAGCCAGCGGATCGGCGATTATGTCCTCGCCCATGCCTATCTGCGTGACGATCATGTGCTTGACGATGTCCTGCCGCCCGAAATCCCGATTCCGGCAATCGCCGAGGTCCAGCTGGCGATGGCACGGGCAGCCGAAATCGTCTCTGGCCAATCGGGCGAAGAGCTGAAGCGCCGCCTGCGGACCGGCACGATTGTCACGACGGACGATCGCAACTGGGAACTGCGTTACTCAAAATCCGCGCTCCGATTCTCGCTTTCGCGGGCGGTGGGCATTGATATGGAATCAGCGACGATCGCCGCGCAGGGCTATCGCTTTCGCGTTCCTTACGGGACGCTGCTGTGCGTGTCCGACAAGCCGCTGCATGGTGAACTCAAACTGCCCGGCCAGGCCAATCGCTTCTACGAACGAGCGATTGCCGAACATATGAAAATCGGCATCGAGGCGTGCGAACAACTGCGCCGCGAGGGAGCAAAACTGCACAGTCGCAAATTGCGGGCGTTTAACGAACCGCCGTTTCGCTAGGGGTTTGCCGCGCTCGGCTCTCACTCCTCGTCCATTTGGCTTTGCCGAAGCCCCACATCGGGATTGTGATCCGCTACGGCGTGCTATAGTGGTAAGACACTCAATAGGGAGCAAGACCTTGCCAAGATTCTCAACGCCAAACCTCTTGATCGCTGCCTTGATGATGACAGCGGCCCCCACTGCTGTGATGGCGCAACTGCCACCCCCACCGGCCCTCGCCGGCGACAGCGCGGAGGATGCCAAGCTCAAAAAGCTCTTTTATGACAGCGATGAAGCACAGCTGAAACGCAACCCAATTTCAGGCATTTTCCGCGGCGATTTGCGCTATGCCGATCACCTCGGCGACTATCTCACCGACGAGTTTACCGCGGCCTCGATCAAGGCGAATGCAGCCGATTTGGCCGGACTGGCAGCGATCGATCGATCAAAGCTGACCCCAGTCGATCAACTCGCCTATGACGTGTTCAAGAACCGCAGCGAGATCGAAAAGCGCGGCTACGCCCCCGAACTGCGCAAGATCGATGAAGCGTTGCCGATCGACCATTTTTTCGGCTTCCAGACCTTCTATCCCGAATTCGCCTCGGGCATCGGCGCCGCGCCTTTCAAGACGCTGGTCGATTATGAGAACAACCTGAAGCGCAATGCCGAATATGCCGTGCTGATGGACCGGGCGATTGCTCATTTCCGCACCGGCATGAAGGATGGGATCGTCCATCCAACGCTGGTGGTGCGCAACATGATCGGCCAGTTCGACAATCTGCTCAAGGAACCCGTCGAGGAATCGACCTTTTACGGCCCGGTAAAAAAATTCCCCGACGCGATTTCGTCATCGGACCAGGCTCGGCTGCGTGCGGCCTATGCCAAACAGATTCGCGACGTGATTTATCCTGCCCATCAACGGATGCGCGATTTCCTGGCGAACACCTATCTACCAGTAGCGCGCGACACGGTTGGCCTGTCCGCCCTGCCCGGCGGCGCGGCACTTTATGCCTATAAGATAGAGAGCAATACCACGCTGCCGCTAAAAGCAGAGGATGTTCACCAACTGGGCCTGAGCGAGGTCAAGCGTATCCTGGCCGAAATGGAGACGCAGAAGGAAAAGGCAGGCTTCAAGGGCAGCCTGCAGGAGTTCTTCGCCTATCTGCGCACTGAGAAGCGATTCCAGCCGACATCAGCGGCTCAACTTCACGATCTGTATGACACGATCGAGAAGCGGATCTATCAGCGCATCCCCGAACAATTCTCGCTGCTCCCCAAAACGGCGCTTGAAGTCCGCCCGGTCCCTGCGTTCAAGGAAAAGACCGACGCGGGTGGATCATATCAAGGCGGCACGCCGGACGGCAGTCGACCCGGCGTGTTCTTCTATAACACCTATGATCTGCCCTCGCGGTACATCTGGGGCGCCGAAACCTTGTTCCTGCACGAAGGTGTGCCCGGCCACCATTTCCAGATCAGCCTGGCGCAGGAAAATGCAGCATTGCCCGCGTTCATGCGCTTTGGTGGCGACACCGCTTATGTCGAAGGCTGGGCGCTCTATGCCGAGACGCTTTGGCAGGATTTGGGTATGGAAACCGACCCCTATCAGCGGATGGGCGGTCTGGACGATGAAATGCTGCGCGCGATGCGGCTGGTTGTCGACACCGGCATCCATGCCAAGGGTTGGACCCGCGACCAATCGATCGCCTATATGCTTGCCAATTCGCCGATGTCACGGACTGACGCGACTGCCGAGGTTGAGCGCTATATCGCTATTCCGGGGCAGGCACTGGCTTACAAGATCGGTCAGCTCACGATCAGCCGCCTGAAAGCAAAGGCGAAGGCGGCGCTTGGTGACCGGTTTGATCCGCGCGCGTTCCATGCACAAATCCTCGACACGGGATCGCTGCCGATGCCCGTGCTGGAAAAGAAAATCGACAGCTGGATTGCCGCCAGCAAGGTTGCCCCAAAACCCGGCGCCTGACAGGCCGGGTGCAGGACACCGCCCGGGGCTTTATGCCTTGGGCGGGTCCGCAATCATCGCGGTGAAATTGGCCTCAGCCACTACAACGCCATCGATTGTCGCTTTGCCGGCGAATTTGCAGACGCTCGACCGCTTCTGCACGAAATCAACGTGCAGTTTGAGCAGCACGCCCGGCTCCACCGGCTTGCGGAACTTGGCCCCTTCGATCGCCATGAAATAGACGAGCTTGCCTGATCCAGCGAGCCCAAGGCTCTCGACCGCGAGCACTCCGGCCGCTTGGGCCAATGCTTCCACAATCAGCACGCCGGGCATGATCGGGCGGCCAGGGAAATGCCCCTGAAAAAAGCCCTCATTCATCGTCACCGCTTTGATCGCTATGATCGATTGGTCGAGGACAAGCGCTTCGACCCGATCGACCAACAGCATCGGATAGCGGTGCGGCAGCGCCGCCATCACGCGCCCGATATCGAGCGCATAAGGCGTCGCTGCCGTCGCTTCGTCGCTCACCGGCTTTGCGGCTGCTGCTTGGCAGGCTGCGCTGGTGCGGCCCCCTGTGCCGGCGCGGCACCCTGATTCTGCTGGGGCGGCGTGATCGACACGGTGGTCAGCGTCGCGTTGAGTTGCTGCAGCGCCGTCGCGGTAATGTCGTTGGCCGGATCAAAAGCGAGCACCGACGCACGCGGCACAACCACATCGCCCTTACGATCCTTGCGGATCTTTTCGGTCACGGGCACCAGCTTTTCCAAAATCTGATACTTCACATATTGATCAGCATTTTGAATTTCCTGGCGAAGCTCGTCAAAGGCTGCCTTTGATTCGTTTAACGACTGACGTGCCTGATCAACCGCCGTCTGGTTGGCGGGGGGCAGCGTGCCATCTGGCTTGACCGCCTTCTTGGCAGCTTCAACCTGAGTGTTCCACCCGGTCACGGCTGTCTGCAGCTTGGCCTGTGCCGCCTTCAACAGCGAACCATATTTTGCTTCGAGCTGGTCGCCACCGCTCTTGCCGCCCAGGCTATCCTTATACACCTGATCGACATCAACCGTCAGCGTCTGTGCGACAGCGGCAACCGGAGCGATGACCATCCCAGCCGAAAGGACGATGGCCAGCGCTGCGCCTTGGAGAAGAATTTTCATTAGAAGCTTGTCCCTACATTGAAAGTAACGAGTTTGGCATCATCGCCGGGCTGTTGAAACAATGCCCGGGCAACGTTGATTCGAAGCGGCCCGAACGGCGAATTCCAGTTCACCCCGATCCCGATCGTCAAGCGCGGTATCGCAGAATTGCCAAGGAAGCGCTCAATAAATGGGGTCTGTTCGCTGAGAAGTTGCGGATTCGGTGCCGTACCGACACAGGTTCCGGTGGAATCAGGTATACCGGCAGAACATGTCGTCCTCTCTGTAATCGGCGCGTCCACCGTACCGGCATTATAAGTGAAGAGCCCTGCCACGGGCGTGAAGATCGAACCGATAAATGTTCGACCAGTGGCCGGATCGGTAAGGGTCGGGAATCCATTTGGGAAGTTAACCGGATCGATAGAATTGGCGGTGGGCAATGGCTGCGCGACCCCGAACAACGCGCCAAAATCCATGAAGATCGATGGCCGCAGCCCAAGGTCGCGCGCACCGGCCCCAAGCGGAATTTCGAGTTCCACATGGCCGAGATAATAGGCCCTGCCGCCTAGTGGATCATCGAGAAACTCATTGCGGCCATCCTGCAGCGTTTGATTGACGGTGCCATCGGTGTAGCTGATGCGCTGGATGCGCGGGCCGACACCGCGAATATTGAAACCGCGAAACTGCGGTTCGCCAAGATAATAACGATCATTGATGCGCACGGCATCGATACCGGGGCCACGTTCCTTCTCAAGCGGCAGGATGTAGCCGCCCTCAAGCCCGACCGAGAAGATGAAGCCGCTGCCCACATTCCAATATTTGTCGGCATCGAATTTAGATCTGATATAGCGCACGTCCCCGCCAAGGCCGGCGAAATCCTGGCTGAAAATGACACGATTTCCTGCCGTCGGGCGGACCCCACTGTTCAGGCTGTTGTAAAGCAACGAATAGCCAACCGACGATGTCGCGCGATTGCCGATCGAATCGCACAGGTAACGCCCTGCCCTGATCGGATCGCATGCGCCGTTGGTAAAAAACGTTGCCTGATCCAGCCCGACCTCGTCATAGGTCAGACCATAGCGGGCCGACAAAGAGAGATATTCGGTAATCGGCACGCCGGCGCGGATCTGAAACCCGGTCGAAATCTGGCTGAAGGTCGTGTTGCGCTGATTTCCCTGAAAACCGAACGAACTGAAATCACGCCGGAAGATATCACCGCCGACCGCGATCGTCTTCCCCAATAGATAGGGTTCTGTAAAGCCGAGTTCGACTGACTTATTAAATTGTGAATAGCTGACACTGGCGCGCAGCTCCTGCCCCTTGCCGCGGAAATTGCGCTGGCGTACCGAAGCTTGCAGGATGAACCGCTCCAGGCTCGAAAAGCCGGCCGAAAGGTTGAGTTCACCAGTCGATTTTTCTTCGACATTGGCTTCAAGCACAACACGGTCCGGTGACGAACCCGGCTTCTGCGAAACCTCGAATTTTTCCTGGAAATAGCCGAGCGAATTGATCCGATCCTGTGACCGCTTAACGAGGAAGCTGTTGAACGGATCGCCCTCTGCCAGGCGCATCTCGCGGCGGATGACCTTGTCCTGCGTTACCGTATTGCCATTGATATCGATCCGTTCGACATAGGTACGCTTGGCTTCGGAAATGTGAAAGTTGATCGACATCGTCAACGTGTCACGATCGGGCGAATATTCCGGATTCACCTCGGTAAAGGCATAGCCAAACAGCCCTGCAGTCTGATTGATCGACTCAATCGAATCTTCAACCTGCTTGGCATTATACCAATTGCCCTTCTTGGCGAGCAGGCCGGCAGCAAGCTTTTTGTTATCGAAGTCTCGAATATCGCTATCGACCGTAACATCGCCGAATTTATAGCGTTTCCCCTCCTGCAACACATAAGTGATGATGAAATCACGCTTGTCAGGGGTCAGCTCTGCAATGGCAGAGGTAATCTTGAAGTCGGCATAGCCCTCGGTCAGGTAAAACTGGCGCAGCTTCTGCTGATCATAGGCCAGGCGATCCTGATCATAGCTGGTGCTGGAGCTGAGCAATGACGTCAGGCGCGCCTGCTTGGTGGCCATCTCGCCACGCAACTTCCCGTCGGAAAACTTCTCATTGCCGATGATGTTGATCTGGCGGACCTTGGATTTCGGCCCTTCGGAAACTTCAAAGATGATATCAACACGGTTCTGGTCGAGCGCCACCATCTTCGGGCTCACCGATGCGGCAAAACGGCCCTGGCGGCGATAAAGTTCAATAATCCGCGCAACGTCGGATCGCACGGCCGATCGAGTGAAGATTTGCCGCGGCGCGAGCTTGATTTCCTTCTGGATCTTGTCGCTCTTCAGCCGCTTATTGCCTTCGATCAGCACGCGGTTGATGATCGGGTTTTCACGGATCTTCAGGACGATATCGCCCGTTTGCGCACCGCTGATCGCCACATCGGCAAATAAGTCGCTATTATACAGGTCCTTGATCGCCTGATCGAGCGATTCATCGGTAAAGGCCTGACCGATCCGCAGCTTGGTGTATGACAAGGCCGTATCGGGTTCGATCCGCTGGGTCCCATCGACGCGCAGTGTCTTGATCACGCGGACCGGTGCTTCGGGCCCTGGCGCGGGCATCGGTGCTAGCACGCGTGGAGCATCTCTTTGCGCCATCGCTGGGCTGGACAATCCGGATAGCATGGTGCCGGCCAGCAAAACCGCAACCGCCCGTGCACCGAATTTGGAAGATCTGGTCGCTGTCACTATTTTACCCCAAAACGGATATGTCTGCATTGCACGGCGTCCGTCGCCCTGCCCGAACCCGATCAACCGATCAACCCGGCTAGCTGAATCCCCAGCTTATTCCATAGGCCCAACGTG